>NZ_JASD01000004.1 GCF_000622385.1 Sulfitobacter noctilucicola | reverse complement strand
TCCAGGTCGCGCACACATGCGCTGGCCACCTGTCGCAGCTTTTGCGTGTCTCCGACAGGTGTGAGCGCAAGAAAGCGTCCCAGTCGCGAAAGAGCCAACCCGTCACATCGTGCGGGTGGAAGAATCGCGGCCAATTGGGAAACAGCGTCCTGCAATTCATCAACCGTCCGTCCGTCACGCAAGACGAACGGCGGTTTCAGCGTACCATGAAATCCGTATTTGCGCGGTGCCGCAGTAACATCAGGCAAGCCCTCAACATCGGGCTGAGCCACCTCGCGACCCTGTGCGGCATCCCAGCCCAACCAAGCGGCACCCGCCTCTGCCATGTTACCGGCGGGCGGCATATAGTAGATCGCATATCGGGAGTATGACATGAATTCCTCTTTTCCCTCGCCTTCTTTGGCACAGACACATGACAGCCATATGTCAGGCAATCTTACGCTCGCCAATGCGGAACTTGTCCTGCCTGACCGTGTGATCGTCGGGTCAATTACCACCGAACAAGGCATTATTGCGGAAATCAAGGAAGGCGACCATGTGTCAGCCGGCGCGATTGATTGCGCACGTGATCTGGTACTCCCCGGCCTTGTCGAATTGCACACTGATAACGTCGAACGGCATATTGAGCCGCGACCCGAAGTGGACTGGCCACACCTCCCTGCCCTTATCGCCCACGACGCAGAGCTGGCATCGACGGGTATCACGACGGTCTTCGACGCCATGCGTGTCGGCTCGATCCACAGCGGCAAAGGACGTTACACCGACTATGCCCGCACGCTGGCCAACGAATTGCTTGCCGCCCGCGAGGCGGGATATTTCAAGATCAGCCATTTCCTGCACCTCAGGGCCGAGATTTGTTCGGAGACGCTGCTGGATGAACTGGCTGCCTTTGGCACAGAGGACCGTGTCGGCATCGTCAGTTTGATGGACCATACCCCAGGTCAGCGACAATTCCGCGATATGGAAGCGCTCAAGACCTACGTGTCAAAGCGGCGGGGTTTGAACGATGCGCAATTCGCAAGCCATGTGGAGAACCTCTATGCTCTGCAGGAACGCTATGGTGCAAAACACGAAGTAGGTGCTGTTAAAGAAGCACGCAGATTAGGGTCGGTCATCGCGAGCCATGATGATACCACGGCAGAACACGTCGCGACCTCTGCCCGTAACGGCGTTGGCTTTGCCGAATTTCCCACGACCTTTGAAGCTGCCGAAGCCTGCCTGGCCAATGGCATCTCTGTCATGATGGGTGCACCGAACCTCATGCGCGGCGGCTCCCACTCCGGTAATGTCGCAGCAGAGGAGCTTGCGAAGCTGGACCTTCTGGACATCATATCCTCCGATTACATCCCGTCCGCGCTGCTCCTCTCTGCCTTCCGCCTTGCTGAAATCTGGGATGACCTGCCCCGCGCCGTCGCCACAGTTACCAGCAACCCTGCCAAGGCCGCCCGTCTGACAGATCGCGGGGCGCTGACAGCCGGAATGCGAGGGGATGTACTGCGTGTGCGCAAAATGGAACAGCTTCCGCTGTTGCGTGGTGTCTGGAGCGAAGGAAACAAGATCGGATGAGCCATCTCCGTCGTCTCTCCCAGTATGATTGTCAGGCGTGTAGCAATTTAACTGCATGTTTTTGTTAAACTATTAAAATTGTCAGCTGACAATTACCTCTCTGGACACGGCTTTCAACATGGGAGCTATGGAAAATTTACCATGCTCGGCGAGTTTACAAAGTTGCCGAAGGTAAGCTCCCGGCGATCTGATTTTCCCGACACGTTCCAGAATACACAAGACCACGACCCCTGCCCTTTCCATTCCCATGCATTGTCGCGCCTGATGAAGCACCTGATTGTCGATCCCAAGCATCGGTCCGATCTTTTCACTCAACTCGATGACATCCCGCCACCCTTTTACAGGTTCCGGAAAGTAAAGCTGTGCCGACTGACAGGTAGATGTCACCTCTTTCAAGGATATTTCTTCCCTGCCTGGTTCGATCGATTTGCGCGCTAGTCCTTGCTGCCTAACTTCAGAATCAAAAAAAGGTTTTATTGAATTCTGTATGTGCCGCTCATTTTGAGCGCAACTGGTGCTCATTTCCGGCGCTACAACTTCAGGAACGTCCACGTTATCCACCACCTGATTCAGCTTTTCCCGCAGGGCCATCAGATCATTTTTATCCGCTTTCCGGCGCAGAACTTTTGCCGCTTCGTCAATAAGCGGGTCGGGGCCATTCACTTCCAAGACCCTATTCCGCAGAACAAGCACTTCTTGACGCAACACTGCCAAGGCTTCGTTCTGTGCTGCAATGCGGTGCGCCCTGCCCGTCAGCTCCGTGTAAAGGTTGCGCAAAGGTGTCAGATCAAAGCCGAACGCAATCGCGACGTGCTGCCCCATGCGTTTCGCATAACGTTTGCGGTTCGGGCTGTCGTGCCGGCTGACAATGCCACTGCGAACAAGCTTGGCCAGATGGCGGCGTAGCGTGCTTTCAGGCATGCCAGACAATCTGCGTGACAAAGTAGCGTTTGAGGGAAAGACAACCGCCTCTGGCCCGTTGGGAATGTCACGGGTTGGCAGGAATGTCAGCATCGCCTTAAGGACACTGAGTGTTCGGTGAGACAGATCAAAGTCCACAGCACTTGAGGTCAAGAGATCCAGTAGGTGCCATTTGTCTGTCTGGGGGTTGGGGTGCGCTCGGCAAGCCGCTTCCGGCCGCCCAAGCGATACTTGGGACGCGTGTTTCATGTCAATTTCACGATAGACAACAACTTCCTGCCCCAGCCCCGAAGGGCAGAGTTGACAGAGGCGAATCAATGGGGCTATCTCAAAGGTGCGAAGTCTAAGATTGGCCTTCCGGGATCCGTCCTGGGGGGCTTTTCTTTTGCCGTCTTGGGGTCGTGCCTCCTGCTTTTTACTTCCTCACATCCTCCGACCGTTCTTTTTTCCATTGGTCGTGGATTTCTTGCAAAAGGGTCTCGGCGTTCTCTTCGAACCACCTGTCAAACCCGTCTGCGTTTTTTGTCTGTACCGTCAGCACGACACCTTTGCCGGTGCTGCGCAGGTCTGCGAGCGGTTGGCCGGATGCATTGCGCAAAGCCCTTGGCCCTGCTGCTTCCGTCTTGCCTGCGGTTTTTTTTGCCGCTTTGCCCTTTGCCCGTGCCATGACGGCCTCAAACCTGTCATCCGATCCCTTGCCTGCAAAGTCGGGAAGGCGTGGTGCTGAATGGGCCCGTGACCGCGCGGCAGGATCATCGAAAAGCTTGACTAACGCGAGCCAACGGTCACGTCCGACACCGGGTGCCGCGCCGATCAGCTTGAGGAACTTGAGGTCGAAACACTCGCCGACCGTCAACATCCTGCTGAGCATGGGTAAGTCGATGCTCAGCGCGTCCGCGATTGTCTGCCGTTCATATCCCGCAGCTTTCAGCTGCGCGGCAAAACTGGCTTTCTCGATAAAGGACAAATCCTGTCGGGCGGTGTTTTCCTGACCCTGCGCCATAACCAAGGCGTGATCGTCCAGCTGGCGCACCATCGCTTTGACCGGCAGGCCCAGCTCTTTCAACGCGGCAAGGCGGCGACGCCCGTAGACGATCTCGAATCGGCCTTGTTGTTTCGCATGTGGGCGGAGCAAGACAGGCACCTGTTGGCCATAAGTCTTGAGGCTGTCGCGCAACTGTTTCTGTGCAATCCCATCCACACCCAAACGGTCCGCGAACCCGCCGTCATCTATCAAATTTGCGTCTATTTCCTGAACCGCGTTCTCCTGAAGCTTGTTGAGCGACGATTGCAGCGCACCAACAGCGCCGCGCGGTGCGGGTTTAGGTCGTTCCGATGGGGCAGGGGGTGTGTTTGTCGTGCCTTGCAAAATGCCTTTACGTGCCATCAGCGCCCCCATGCTTTCTGGATAAGCGTTTCAATCTCATCGTTCACAAGATTGAGTGAATCGACCGCACGGTCATAGGTATTCCGGTGGAATTGTGCGCGGTCGACCTCGTAAATCGTCTGGTGCGTCAGTCCCGCATCGGAGATCGCGGTGGACTTGAGCATCGGTGCCACCATCACCTCATCCGAGAAAAGCTGACGCAGAAATGCGAGGACCTGCTGTTGTGGCCCGTCGTTGGGTTCGTACCGGTTGATAAGGAACCGCAAGAAATCAAAATCCATCGATGCGCCTGCATTAGAGACTACATCCAGCAAATCTGCGCTCATTTGCAGGAACTGCGACATGGAAGCGACATCAAGCATATTGGGGACAACAGTGATCAAAACGCCCGTAGAGGCGCAGAGCGCGGACATCGTAAGATAGCCAAGCTGCGGGGGGCAATCAAAGATCACGACGTCATAGTCCGCTTCGACTTCTCCGATGGCGGTCGCCAGACGGGAGAAGAACGGAGGCTGCATGTTATTCATGAGCGCTTGGGGCGTCTCATGTTCGAATTCCTGCAACATCAGACCACCTGGGGCGAGGTCGATACCCGCAAAGAACGTCTTTTGGATAACCTCCGAAAGGGGCAGGGGGTCATCATAGCGGATCGCGTCGTAGATCGTCCCTGAATCGAGGAAATCATACTCCGGTCGGTATCCGAACAGCGTGGTGAGGGAGGCCTGCGGGTCCACATCAATGCACAGCACTTTGTAGCCTTTGAGGGCGAGCCGCTGTGCGGCATGAACCGCGCTGGTCGTTTTGCCGGAGCCGCCTTTGAAGTTAAGAAATGACAGAACTTGTAAAGCATCACCGGGGCGACGTCCACGCAAGTAACTGCCCTTTGTCTTGGCTGTTTCCTCCAGCGTGCGCCGGATTTGCATGAGGTCTTCTGCGGAGTAGTGTCTACGTCCACCCGGAGTCATGTGAACATCGGGAATTTTGCCATCGAAATGCAATTTTCGCAGAAAGCTGGTAGAGATACCCAAAAGCTCCGCCGACTCCCCGGCAGAGAAAAGACGCAACTCCTTGCGTGCATCCGGTGCAAAGACCGTATGCATGTGCTGCTCCAGCGCACCGGCCAGCGTTTCTGCGTTGGCACGGATGCGGGCGTTTATGGTGACATTGCTGGTCACGACTGCTCTCTCTTAGTAACGCTCTTATTCGATAGCGCCTTGTTTTCCGTTTCTTAGGACAAAAGAACAGCATCGCGCAAGACATTTCAACGATTCGATGATTTTGTCTGCGCCACATGATGTAGTGTACCAGGTGTTTCTCTGCCCTAGATGCCGAATTGGGGGCGGCTGGCCTGCGAAAGCACCATGCACCGGAGCTTCGAATGCCAATGGTCACAAAGAAGCCTTTGTTAGAGACTACAATCTACAGGGCAAGCAGATCGAATTGTTAAAATATTGTTAACTATCATTAACTTAGCTAGGTTCTTTTGGCGGGAAATGGCGGTTCGCTTTACCAGCCCCGGACCTGTGACCTCCTTGCAGCAACAGGTCTTTAAATTGAGGGGGAATTTGGAGTGCAACTTTTCATTGAATAAAAATTGCTGTTTTAACAAAATGAGTAAAAGCTGCGGAGGGTGCGGCTGTGCCAGAATACCGGGTGCCATCTTTCCGCAGATAGTGATTTTTCGCCCTTTGGGCGTGTACTGGTAGGCGCCTGATGATGCGGATTTTTTTGAACCGGCATTTCATTGCCATGGCATTGGCTATGGTATTGATGCTCTTTTCGACGCTCCCCTCTCAGGCGACTGATTTCACGCGCAACGTTCCAGGAACCAGCCTTCGGCTGCCCGACGAATATCCGCAGGCGGGTGGTGTCGCGATTGTCTTGGTTGGGGCAAACGGCAACGCGTATTACCAGTTTTCCAATCCTGCCGGTGCATTTCGCGGGTTTCAGTATAACGGGACGCCCACTGAATTTCAGGGCAACCCCTTCACGATCAACAACCCCATTGACCTTGATTGCGGGTTCTCAACCTGTTCGACCTACTTTGGCGGCGCGATCACAAATATCTACATCCGCTTTTCCGCTTACGATGGCGATACGCAAGTAAACGGTTTCGATGAAGATGACATCACACTACGCATCAACGGCTTTACTGTCGGTAACTGGTCGGACGTCCAGACAGAGATCACCGACACCAGTGGCGTTAACTCAAGCGGGTTTGTTCAGGGCTTCGGCAACAATACCTTCAACACCGGCTGGTTCAGCTCAACCAATCCGGCGCTTTTGTCGAATATCCTTTCAACGGGCAGCACGGTTTCGCAGGTTTTTGATGCCGACCCCAACGACAACTATTGGGATTTCCGGCGCGGGAGCAACCTAAGCAACAACAACATCGTCACGGTAGCGCCAGGCTATACCATCGAAAAATCGGCAAATGTGAGCGATTTCACATCCGTCGGGCAAACGGTGACCTATAGCTATATCGTCACAAACATCGGCTCCGTGCCAATCCGCCAGCTGGCTGTCACAGATGACAAGATTGCGACCGTGTCCTGCGACAAGACCGAGATTCTGGATACCGAGCAAGGCGGCACCGCTGATTTCGCGACCTGTACAGGGACGTACCAGATCACGCAGGAAGACTACGATGCAGGCGAGGTGACAAATGTCGCACAAGCGGTCGGTGTTCCTGACTTTGGTAATCTGGGCACGCTGACGGATACGCTGACCATTGAAGGGCCGGACGCAACGCCTGTTCTGTTCGTTGAAAAAACCAGCACGCTGTCCGCGTTCGGAGAAGCTGGCACCGATGTGCCTTACAGCTTTCTGATCCGCAACGACGGTGATGTGACGCTGAGCAATTTCACAGTGAGCGATACGCTTATTCCCGGCCTGACCTGCAACGTGCCAGACCTCGAACCGAATGATGATTTCACCTGTACCGGCAGCTACCGCGTTACGCAGACTGACGTGAACAACTTTGCGGCCGACCCCGCAAACGAGCTTGAGAACACTGTTACCGTCAGCGCGGACACCCCGCGCGATGGCCGCTTGACGGAGTCTGACAGCGTCTCCTTGCCGGGACCTGTAGTGAACCTTGATCTGGAGCTGACCAAGACTGCAGTCGAGGCGACATATGACGCAGTCGGCGATATCCTTAATTACAGGATCGTTCTGCGCAACGCGGGCAACGTGACTTTCCCTGCGGCCCCGGCGGTTTCCGACCCGCTGGCCGGAACTGTGACCTGTCCAACCGGTCCGATTGCGCCGGGCAACAGTGTGACCTGTACGGCCAGCTATGCGATTTTGCAGGGCGACATCGACAGTGGCTCGGTTGAGAATACTGCAGAAGCGACGATCACGGTCGGCCCCAACAGTGACACCGAGCAAGATACCGCTGAAGTCACCGCCACGCGCAGTGTCGGTCTGTCATTGGACAAAACACTCGACAGCGCATCACCTGCGCAGTTCAGCGCGACGGGTATCGCGCTTGAGTATGACTATCTGCTGACCAACACAGGTAATGTCGCACTTGAGAGCGTGAGCGTCACCGACGACAAGGTAACGGTTAACTGTCCCGCACCAACGCTGGCCCCCATGACCAGCATGACCTGTAGCTCGACTGTCTATTCCACCACTCAAGGCGATTTGAACCGCGGTGGTGTCACCAATATCGCATCTGCGAATGCGGTTGAAGCCGGTGGATCGAATACCGCCGTCACCTCCAACACCGATCAGGTCACTGTGCCTGCCGTACAGAACCCTGTTCTTGAGCTGACCAAGACCGCACCGGTTGTGGCGCCTGGTGACTTCACCGTTGGGCAAAGCGTGACCTATACGTTTGCGGTTCGCAACGCAGGCAACGTGCGGATCGACGCCAATATCGGCGTGACCCAGATCGAGATTACGGATGACAAGATCGGGACGTTTACTTGCTTCCCCGCTCCGCTGACGGTCGGGCAGACGCAGACATGTACGCGTCCATACATACTGACCGATGACGATGTGGATGCGGGTTTTGTGGTGAACGTGGCCACCGCGTCAGCCGGTGCAACAGAATCGCCGCAGGTCAACGCGATTATCGCGCCCACGTTTAATCCTGCGATCTCTCTCTCAAAGACAACCAGCACCGCATCTGTTGACGGGCTTGACGATACCATCAATTACACCTTCGAGATCGAAAATACCGGCGATGCACGTATCGTTGAGCCGATCGTGATCAACGATCCTCTGCTCAGCGCGGCACCGGTGTGCAACCAGCCCGCTGACTTTGATCCCGGGCAAAGCTTTACTTGTACCGGTGTGCGTAACAACACTGCAAACGGCATCACCCAGGCGGAGCTTGACAGCGGCAGTGTCGACAACAGTGCGACGGCAAGCTTTGACTTTGTATCGAATGGCGTGACCAGCACGGTGACGTCGAACGAAAGCAGCGCATCCGTGCCTGTGACCGCGATCCCGAATGTCGAGCTGTCCAAGACCGGCCCAGCAACCTACAGCGCGCTTGACGAAGAGCTGAGCTATACCTTCACAGTGAGCAACCCTGCGCCGGGCAATGTCACGCTGCGCAGTGTAACGGTAACGGATCCGCTGATCCCCGATCTGAACTGTGTGCTGACAGACATCGCGCCGGGCACATCGCAAAGCTGTACCGGCACCTACGAGGTCACGCAGGCCAACATCGACGACGAGACCTTTACCAATACTGCCACGGTACAGGCACAGCCCGCGCAAGGCGCACAGCAGACCGATACCGATGATCACCGCGCCGATCTGGCAGCGGGGGCAGGGACCAAGACTGCAACTTTGGATAAACAGGCTAGCATCACGTCTTTCTCCGCCATTGATGAACAGATCACATATGTGATGGAGGTCGAGAACACAGGCACCCAGACGCTGACCAATCTGACCGTCACCGACATTCTGGATGCAAGTTTTTCCTGTACGATTGCGACCTTGGCCCCCGGTGCAATCGACCGGAGCTGTCAGTTCGAATACACGATTTCTCAGGCTGATATTGATCGCGGGCAAGTCGATAACAGAGCGACGCTGTCGTCGCCCGAAATCGACCCCCAGATTGATGATGAAACCGTCTTGGGGGAGGAACGTCTGGCGTCCTATACATTCGATAAAACGGCACCTGCGGGATTCACTGCTGCTAATCAGCCTATCGATTTTGTCTTTGTTGTTGAAAACACAGGTAACGTGACGCTGACCAATGTGAGCATCACTGATCCGTTTTTTGGGACACCTTATACCTGTACTATCCCGAGCATTCTTCCGGGTGTCACAGATCGCAGCTGTACGGCGCAATACACCACGATGCAGGAAGACGTGAACAGCGGCAGCATTACCAATACTGCGACCGTCACCGTTGATGCGCCTGCCGGTGTTACCGATCCGGCGGATCAAACCGATACAGTGGTTATTCAGGGTCCGGCAGAAAACGCCGCGGTTGTCATCACCAAGGCCAGCACCGACGGTATCTTTACGTCTGCCACAGACAGCGAAGTGTTCACGTTCAGCGTGCGCAACACAGGCAACGTCACCCTGACGGGGCTGACAGTCAACGATAGCGATCTTGGATTTACATGCGCCCTTGACGATCTGTTGCCCGGCGCAGAAGCGACCACATGCGCAGGGGGCGCACCCGCGTTGCAAGCGACAAAGGTATTTGACCAGACGAACGTCGATCTGGGCAGCTATACCAACAACGTCACCGTCGAAGGCAGCTCGCTCGGGCTTGGCACGCCTGTAAGCGACAGCGACACGGTTACGGTGCAAGGTCCCGCACAGGTGCCTGCCTTGGAGATCGACAAGACAACAACCCTCAGCGGAACATTTGATACGTTGAACCAGCAGATTTCCTATAACTACCGCGTGTTTAACCGTGGCAATATCACGCTGACCTCGCAAATCACGGTTGATGATAACCTGATTGCCAACGTGACCTGCCCGCAACCGCCAGCAGCAGGCATTCCGCCGGGTGATTTCATTGATTGTACCGCGACAACAAACATTACCCAGCCGAACCTTGATGCGGGTTTTGTCGAAAACATCGCAACCGCCAGCGTCACCCAAACCGTCATCCCGCAAGGGCAGGGTGGTGCCACGCAGGTAACGGTTACTTCGCCGTCCGATACCGTACGCATCGAGGCCGACCAGTTGCCGCGCTTGCAAATCGACAAGCGGGTCAAAGCCGGTTCGGCAGCAAGCTATTCTGCCGTTGGTGATCCTGTGACCTTTGAATATGTCGTCACCAACATCGGTAACGTCACCACCACTGCTCCGATTACAATTGATGATGACAAGATTGCAGGCACGTTGACCTGCACCACGGCACCGCTCGCCCCCTTAGGACAAGTCACTTGTGAGCAGGTCTATAACGCCGACCAGACCGCCTTGAACGACGGATCTGTGACCAACATCGCAACTGCCGACACGCTGTTCGATGGCGCTGCGGTACAATCACTGCCCGACAGCGTGACGATCAACGCGGTTCAGGATCCATCGCTCGCCATTCAGAAAACCTTTACCGGAACGAATAACCCGAACGCTTTCGATGTTGGCGACCAGCTGAGCTATTCCATCGTGGTGACGAACGACGGTAACGTGACGATTGACGGGCCGATTACGCTGGATGACAACCTTATCGAATTCCCCGCAGGCTTTAGTTGCGGCACGCTGACAAACAACCAGCTTCAGCCGAATGAAACGCTGACGTGTACCGCCACGCATACGGTTTCCCAGAACGATCTTGACCTCGGATCGTCGACAAACGTTGTTTCTGCCACCGGTAGCTTTGATGACCAGCCCGTACTGTCGCCAAGTGATAACGCCATTTATCCGGTTGATGCCTCCCCCAGCCTGTCGCTCGAGAAACTGGCACTGCCAGTAACAGGCGGTTTGATGATGGTCGGCGACATTGTCGAATATCAGTATATCGTGCGCAACACCGGCAACGTCGGCCTGATTGAGGCAATTACCATTCAGGATGACAAGCTGGGCACCCTTGCCTGTAAGCCAGAGGCGAGCGGAACCGTCCCGCCGCTTTCGACCTCCGGTGAAAATGCGAGCTACTCATGCACCCACCCATACGAGCTGACGCAGGCTGATGTAGATGCGGGCTTTGTGACCAACAACGCGACGGGGCGAACGGTCTACGCAAGTGCCGGTTCATCCCCGACAAACGTGGTATCACCAAACGCCGATGCCACCGTTACCATCACCGAAACACCAGAGCTTACCTTGGTCAAAGATCTGGTGACAGCGCTGCCTGACGGTGCAGCGGCTGACCAGATCCTGACCTTCAGCATGACGGCCACCAACAGCGGCAACCAGACGTTGCGCGGTGTCACCATAACCGATCCGCTGATCCCTGATCTGACCTGTACCGTGACGCCCGGCGGGGCTGCTGCACCTGCGAACGTGGTTCTTTTGCCCGGTGACGCGCTTGTCTGTAGTGGTGACTATCAGGTGTCGCAGGCAGATGTTGACGCGCAGACCTTCAGCAACACAGCTGCGGCATCAGGAACTGACCCCAACGGTGTCACGCGGGGTGACGAAGCCACTGAAATTGTTGTGATCGAAGATCCACAGCCCGCCATGGATGTTGAAAAGCGCACATTGCGCCCCACCGGCCCTGACAGTGATTTCTCGGCCGTGGGTGAGACGGTTGAATTTGCTGTTTCTGTCACCAATACCGGTAACATCACGTTGCAAAGCGTTGTCGTTACGGACGAGCGTGATGTGCTTCCTGCAAGCTGTACCGTCGGTCCGATTGCCCCCGGCATCACCGTTGACACCTGCCGTTTTTCTTACGTGGTTGAGCAGGCGGATATCGACGCCATCAACACAGGTGGCGGCGAAATCTTTGGCGGTTTCCTGAACGTAGCGAACGCAACTGCCACACCGATCAATACGTCCCTTCCTGACTTTACCGAAAGCGGCGAAATATTTGTCCGCGGCCCCGACCGCGAGCCCGGCATGCGCCTGACCAAAACGGCGGATCTGACCCAGATCAACACTGCGGGCCAGACGGTCACCTATACCTACCGTATCGTGAACAGCGGCAACGTCACGCTGACCGAGACACCTCAGATTGACGACGACAAGATCGGCCAGTTTGCCTGTGCGCCATTCCCCACCGGTGGCTTGCTGCCATCCGAGAGCTACATCTGTCGCCAGCCCTACGAAGTTCTTCAGGCGGACCTTGATGCAGGGGGTGTGACAAACATTGCCGTTGCCACCAGCAGTGAAGTTGACCCTGCGCCCGAGCATACCGCAGAGCTGACCGTGCCCATCGGCGGCGACCCCGCGCTCAGCATCGTCAAAACACCATCCGTCACGCAGGGCGTGACAGCTGGCGAAATCGTAACCTATGAGTATGTGGTCACGAACAACGGCAACTTCACCCTGACTGATGTCACACTTGTGGACAGCCATCTGTCGGCATCCGGTACAACCTTGCTGACTTATGACAGTGAAACGCTGACGCGCGATATCAACACAACCGGCACCTCACCGGACAATGCAGGCCCCGGCATCTGGGGCACGCTTGCGCCGGGTGATGAAGTGACCTTTACCGCGCAATATGAAGTGACCCAAGCCGATGTGGATGCGGCCTTTACCCTTGTGAACAGCGTCACGGCCACGGCCACAGCGCCTGCCGGACTGGACGATCCGTCTGCACAGGACAACGCGTCTGTCGCGGTGGTTCCCCGCGATCCATCACTGACCGTCAGCAAGACCGTGAACACCGACAACATCACAAGCCCTGCCGTTGTCGGCCAGCAAGTGCCCTTTACCATCACTGTCGTTAACGACGGCAACCAGACCCTTTCTGCACCAACGCTGGATGATACCTTTGTTGACGCGCTTAATCAGCCGCTTGATCTGACCCTCGCTCCGACGTTGACGTCCGGCGATACCGATAACGACGGTCTGCTGGATGTGGGCGAGACGTGGACCTATTCCGCGCGGTATGACCTCACGCAGCAGGCCATTGATGCGGGTGGCTTCGACAATACCGTGACCGCTGTGGCGGAAGATCAGGAAGGGCTGCCTGTTTCAGGCACCGACAGCTCCGAAGATGTTGTTCTGAACGATCTGCCAATGATCGCCGTGGTCAAAACGGCGGCGATTGACGATGGTGGTGACGGAAGCCTCGATGTCGGGGACACGATTACATACACTTATGTCGTTTCGAACACCGGCAACGTGACTGTGCTGGATATCACGCTTGCAGAAACCGGTTTCGACGGCACAGGTACACCCCCCTCACCACTGTTGAGCGCTGGCGGTAGTGCCATCGGTGGCAATGCCTCTTTGCCTGACCTTCCTGTTGGCAGCGGCACCATCACATATACGGCCACATACGGTGTGACGCAGGAAGATCTGGATGCTGGAACCATCTCCAACCAGGCGGTCGCTAATGGTGTCAGCCCGTCGGGTGATCCGGCTGAAGACACATCAGACGACAACAGCAACCTGCCCAACGCGAGCGACCCGACAGTAACGGTTCTGCCGACCACTGCGTCGATGGTTGTGGAAAAACGCGCCGATACCAACAGCCTGCAAAGTCCGCCTATGGTGGGCGATCCGGTACGCTTTACGATCACCGTCAGCAATACCGGCAACCTGACGCTGACGGCGCCCGTTCTGACAGATACATTGCGCGATGCAGATGGCCTTCCGTTGGCACTTGATCAGGCACCGCAGCTGACCGGCGGCGACGTCAACAGCAACGGTTCCCTCGATGTTGGCGAAACATGGAGCTATCAGGCGCGTTTTGATCTGACCCAGCAGGCGATTGATGCCGAAGGGATCAGCAACTCGGTCCGTGCTGTGGCAAATGATCTGGCAGGAAACACCGTCAACGACACCAGCGACGATGATGCAGGTGCCAGCGATTCTAGCGGCGATGGCAATGCAGAAAACGATCCGACCGCAGTGCCGATCACCGGCGCGCCCGGTATCGCGCTGCTGAAAACCGCGACCCTGAATGATGGCGGTGACGGATCGGTCGATGTGAACGACACGATCACTTACGTCTATACCGTCAGCAACACCGGCACTCAGACGCTGTTTGATGTGACCATCGCCGAGACGAGCTTTAGCGGCACCGGTACTGCCCCTGTTCCCGCCTATGTAAGCGGTGGTGCAAATCTGGGTGGTTCGGCCAGCGTCCTTGACCTGCCCGCAGGCGATACACCGATGGTTTTCAACGCGACATACCGCCTGACACAAGAAGACATCGACGAAGGTATCGTGACCAATCAGGCCACGGCAAATGCCCGCGACACTGACGGCACCGCGGTCAGCGATGCCTCTGATCCCGCCGATACGGCAGGGGACGCGCCGACAGATATCACGCTGCCCCGCGTGCCGGTATTGCAAACAGTCAAGGTTGCGACACCGCGTCTGAACAATCCGCCGCGTGTCGGCGACACAATTGACTACCGCATCACCGTGGCAAACATCGGCAACGTGACCCTGACGGCTCCGACGCTTGATGACCAGCTGACCGATGCGGCCAATAATCCGCTGGATCTGACCAGCGGTCCCACCTTTGACGGCGGTGACAGCAACGGCGATGGTGAACTCGATGTCGGCGAGACATGGATTTACAGCGCCCGTTTTGTTCTGACGCAGCCCGCCATTGATGCTGGTGGCGTGTCCAATACTGTAACGGCAACTGCAAATGATCCCGAAGGGGATGCCGTTCAGGATGTCTCCAGCACGTCAGACGCAAATCCGGCGGCAAATGATCCGACAGATACGCCGATTGCGCGCACGCCTCTGATCGGTCTGGTCAAGACTGCCGCGCTGGATCTGGGACCGGACGGTATCGTCGGCGAAGGCGACCGGATCACCTATACCTTCACGCTAACCAATCTGGGCAACGTGACCGCCTATGATATCGCGCTGAGCGAGACCAACTTCAGCGGCACAGCGGCGCTTCCTGTGCCCTCCTTGATAAGCGGTGGCGCAGCTGTTGGCAGAGGCGCTGCAACCGATTTGCCGGTGGGCAGCACGCCGATGGTCTTTGAATCCGTCTATGTGATGACGCAGGCCGATGTGGATGCAGGCCAGATTACAAACGAAGCGCTGGCCAGCGGTGCGACCCTTGACGGGACATCTATCAGCGATGCTTCGGATGATGCGACGTCGGGCCCGAATGCAAATGACCCGACGCTGGTTCAACTGCCGCGCGATCCGGGCCTCAAGGTGGTGAAAACCGCGATTACCAGCGGGCTGTCCACTCCCGCAGCCGCCGGGGATCAGATCACGTTTGTGATTACCGCTCAAAACACCGGCAACGTATCGCTGCGCGATGTTGTGCTGAGCGATACTTTCACGCGGCGGGATGGCACAGTTCTAAGCCTTTCACCCGCGCTGAGTGGCGGTGACGGCGGCACGTCCGGCGTGCTGGATGTGGGAGAGACATGGGAATACCGCGCGACATACGCCCTGCTGCAAGAGGATATTGATGCGGGTGGCGTGCGCAACACGGCCGAGGTCAGCGCCACCGCGCTAGGCGGATTCAACGTATCTGACGATTCAGATGACGGCATCCCGGGCGATGGAAACACCGAGAACGACCCGACCGAAGTGAACGTATCCGGCGCGCCGGCAATCACGATGACCAAACAGATCGGGGCAGGGGCCGTGTTGCCCTTCACGGCTGTCGATCAGCTTATCCCGTTCGAATTTATCGTAACCAATACCGGCACACTCACCCTGACCGCCCCGGTGACCATTGATGATCCGCTGATCGCGGCGCAGGACCTGGGCGGCGTGGCCTGTCCCGCACCGCCACTGGCACCGGGTGCATCCATCACCTGTACCGGCAACTATGCGATTGAGCAGGGCGATCTCGATCTTGGCTCATTCGAGAACTCGGCGACCGCTTCTGTTACGCAGCCACTTGTCCCCGCCAACCCCGGTGATCCGACAACGCAAACCGTGACAACCGATCCTTCCGGCGTAATTATTGATGCAACGCAGTCACCGGTTCTTATGGCGACCAAGGCAATCGCGCCTGCCTCGGCCACAAACTTTGCTGCTGTCGGTGACGAGATCACGTATCTGTTTACTGTAACGAACACCGGCAACGTCACAGCGCCCGGAGCCGTAACCATCAATGACGATCAGATTGGCGAGGGCCTTCCCTGTGATGCAGGCCCGGTGGCACCCGGCGATACGGTATCCTGTACCCACACATGGACGGCGGAACAGGGCGACATTGACGCGGGGTCTGTGGTCAACATTGCAACTGCGCAAACCGTCATCGACGGCGCTGATGTTATCTCCGAAGAAGTTACGGCGACCGTTCCTGCGGTTCAGATGCCTGCGCTTTTGTTCGAGAAAAACCTTACAAGCGCCCAGCCTGACACATTTGATACCGGCACGGTTCTCACCTACGAATTCATTCTCACAAACGATGGGAATGTGACTATCGACGGTCCGATCACGATCAACGATACGCTGTCGGCTGACGCCAGCTGTCCTGCGCTGACAGACGGGCGGCTTCTGCCCGGTGCATCGGTTACCTGTTCGGGCACCTACACGTTGCGCACTGGTGATCTGGAGCTTGGCTCGACCACAAACACAGCCACGGCGAGCGGTTTCATCGGTACGGAGCCGATTGAGTCGCCCGGTGACAGCGCTCGTTACCCCGTAGGGGCGGCACCGGCGATCAGCCTGATAAAGAACTCTGACCCCAGCGACGTGAGCTTTGCCGAAGTGGATGACGTGATCCGCTATAGCTTCACCGTTTCAAACACGTCCCTCGTGGGTCTGACCGAGAATATTTTCATTGACGACAACCGCATTGGCGAACCTTTCGTGTGTTATGATGCGGCGACCGAAGGCGTCTTTGGCGTCGGAGAGAGCTTCACCTGTTTCCGGGATTATCTTGTCACGCAAGATGATCTTGATCTGGGCTCTGTGACCAATGAAGCGCTGGCCACCACGACCTTTGCGCCCGGCACACCGAATGAAACTGCCATCGTATCGCAGGCCGCGACCAAAGTCGTAGAAGGCGAAACGAACCCCGGCATCGAGCTGGAAAAAGTGATTGTCGGCTCACCTGCTCCGGCAGAAGCGGGCGATACCCTGACATACCGGATCACGGCAACGAACACGGGCAACCAGACCTTGTTGGCGGTCAGCATCACGGACCCGATGGTGCCTACGCTAACTTGTACTGTCGATGATGTTGCTGCCGATCCGAGCGTTACGCTCGCGCCGGATGAAGCATTGATTTGTGAAGGCACCTATGTCGCGCTTCAGGAAGATGTGGATGCACAGTCGCTCATCAACGAAGCAAGTGTGATGGGACAAAGCCCGCAGGGCGAGGATATTACCGATACGGCCGAAGTGCCCGCACAGATTGCGGAACCGAGACCCGAACTGGAAGTCGAAAAAGCTGTTGAACCGGTGCTGTCGGCCAACCAGCCCGCGTTCAGTCGTGAGGGCGATGTTGTACAGTTCCGCCTGACTGCGCGCAATAATGGCAATGTAACGCTGAACAATGTCACGCTTGAGGACGAACGCACGACAACACCTGCAAGCTGTACAATCCCGTCACTGGCACCCGAGCAAGAAAACGCCAGCTGTATCGTCTCTTACGTTGTCACCCAGCAGGACGTTGATGCCGTGAACGGCAGCGCCCCTGTTTATGGCGGCTTCCTGAACCGTGCGACAGGTACGGGAACGGCCAACACTCCAGGCCAGGAAACCGCCACCGCCGAGGACGAGTTATTTGTCCGCGGTCCCGATCATGCGCCTGCCTTCAGCCTGCTGAAAACGGCAGATGTGTCGCAAGTCACCGAAGCGGGTGAGACGATCACCTACACCTACGTGGTGACCAACAGCGGCAACATCACCCTGACGGCACAGCCGCAGGTGACAGACGACAAAATTGCCAATGTGAACTGTGCGCCTGTCCCGGGCGCAGGCCTTGCCCCCGGCGATACGCTGCAATGTTCCGCCACCTACGAAGTGACCATCGAAGACCTTGATGCCGGCGGTATCACAAACATTGCGCGAGCCAGCTCTGCTGAGGTGCCCCTGCCTGCCACACCGGGCGACGAAACCGACAGCGTCACCGTCGAGGCGATCTCCGATCCGCAACTGTTGATGGTCAAGACACCCAACGCGACCAGCGATCTGGCTGTGGATCAGGTGGTCACCTATACCTATACCGTCACCAACGCGGGCAACGTGTCCCTTAACGACGTGACCCTTGATGACCAGCATACCTCGGCTGCGGGAACTGTCTCGCTTGATGTGGCGGGCGATACGCTGGTGACCGATGATGGTCCGCAAGGCGACAGCTCTGACAGCGGCGCGAATGGCACATGGGACAGGCTCGCCCCCGGTGATATCGTCAGCTTTACGGCGCTTTATACTGTCACGCAGGATGACATCGATGCAGGTGCACCGATTACCAACACTGCAACCGTAAGCGCGACCTTGCCCGGCTCGCCGACCCCCATCACGATCAGTGCGACACGTTCCGTCACACCCGAAGAGGGCGCACCATCGCTGGAAACGATCAAGACGGTCGATCTGAGCGGGACTTCAACGCCGCCAGTTGCCGGGGAAACCCTGACGTATACCATTACGGTTGAAAACACCGGCAACCAGAGTGTGCTGAACCTTGAACTGGATGATACGCTGCGCCGTCTTGACGATACGATTATCGCGCTTTCGGGCCCGCCACAGCTGACAGGTGGTGACGCGGGTGAAGCCGGTGTGCTGGATGTTGAAGAGATCTGGACCTACCGTGCGACCCACACGCTGACCCAGCAGGACATCGACGCAGGTGGTGTCAGCAACCAGGCCACCGCAAGCGGGATCACTGTGGAAGGCGTTGAAGTCTCGGATGCTTCTGATGATGACGTACCGGGTAATGGCGGCGACAATCCCACCGTAACCGTGATCGACCCTATGCCGGGTATCGAGGGTGAAAAGACACTCGTCAGCGGCGCGCCCGAAGTCGGCAGCCGTCTGGAATTCGTGATCGTTGTGCGGAACACCGGTAACGTGACCCTGCAAAGCGTGGGTGTCGCCTCTGACCGCCTCACGCGGTTGGATAACACGCCGCTGGCCTTGAACGGCACGCCAACCTTTGCCGGATCAACGCTCGGATCATCTGCCGGTGTGTTGCTGCCGGGCGAAGAAGCCCGCTACCGTGCTTTTTACACGCTGGTTCAGGAAGACATTGATGCAGGCGGTGTACGCAACAGCGCAACAGTCACAGGCGCGCCACCGGTTGGTCCTTCTATCACCGATGTGACCGACAACGGTATCGACAGCGACGGTAACACCGCTGACGACCCGACGACCTTTATTATCGAACGCGAACCCGAACTGGATCTGACCAAACGACTGGCGACAGGCGGTCCGGTCACCTATTCGACAGTTGGTCAGGTGCTTACCTATAACTTTATCGTCCTCAACTCCGGCAACGTCACGCTGCCCGGCCCGATCGTGGTGTCAGACCCGCGTATCACGGATAATGGCGGTTCCGTTGTCTGTGATCCTGTGCCCCTTGGTGGCTTGCGGCCTGACGCCCGTCTGGCCTGTCTTGGCACCTATGCTGTCATCCAGCAGGACATCGACGACGGTCAGATCGTGAACGTCGCGACGGCCACGACCGACGGGACGACCTCTGATCCCGCGACCGAAACGATCCTTGCACAGCAGACACCGGCGCTGGCGCTGACCAAAACGCCACAGGACCTTCCACCGGAACAGTTCATCACCGGCGCGCAGGTAACCTATACCTACGTCACAACCAACACCGGCAATACCACCATCATGACGCCGATCACGGTCAGCGATAACCTGATCCCCGCAACCGGTATCACCTGCGACGTATTCCCCGATGCAGGTTTGCTGCCGGATGAGACGTTCACCTGTACCGGTGTCTATACAGTGACGGCGACAGACGTCCGTCTGGGCAGTGTGACCAACATCGCAAGCGCGACGGACGGGGCGACCATCACGCCGCTTACATCGGCAACCATTCCGAACGGCGGTATCCCGTCACTGTCGATTTTGAAGTCCGTGCCAGAAGATACGACCTTTACCGAACTGGGCGAGACGCTGACCTTCTCCTTTGACGTGACCAACGACGGCAAACGCGCCTTCGCGGCACCGGTAACTGTGTCGGATACGCTTATCGGCCAGATCGAATGCTTCACGCCAACGGTGGACGATCCCGATTTGATCCCCGGCGAAATGGTCACCTGTACGGCCGACTATTCCGTAACGCAGGTAGATCTGGACCGTGGCAATGTCCTGAACGAAGCTTTTGCTCAAACCGTATTCGGTGCTGACGACACGCAGGTTTTCTCACCGCCAAGCAATGTGACCGTAATCGCTGACATCACCTCCGAAATCTCGCTCGAAAAGACCGCGGCACCGCTGCCGATTGTCGGACCGGGGCAGGAGCTGACCTATACGTTGACGGCGACAAACACCGGCAAACAGACCCTGCGCAATGTGGTGATCCGCGATGACATGCTTGAAGATTTCGAGTGTCAGCAGGACGTCCTTGTGCGTGAAGCACAGCTGATCTGTACCGGCACCGCCATGGTGACACAGGACGATATCGACGCCGGCAGCATCACGAACACTGCCGAGGTAAGTGCTGTGACGCCGCAAGGCGAAGGTGTGGGCACAAGCGAGACACTGGTGATTGAAACGCCAGAACCTGAACCGTCTGTTGCGCTTTCGAAAACTGCGTCACCGTCCCCGTACGGAGAGCCCGGATCAACGCTGACCTACTTCTTCGAAGTCCGTAACACAGGCAACGTCACGCTGACGGATCTGGTTGTCAGCGACATCATGGACCCGAACTATGCCTGCGAAATCGAAACGCTGACCCCGAATGACGTAAACACAGACTGTACGTTTGAGCGTGTGATCACACAGGACGATCAGGACAGCGGCATGCTGGAGAACACGGCGTCGGTGATCGGGGACGCCCCCGGAGAGCTGACAGCCTCAGATGAGGATACGCTTTTGCTGGTCGGTCCCACGACCGAAGGCGCATTGGTAGTGACCAAAACCGTTGAGCAGATCACACCGGTTCTTGGCGCTGCTGTGCCCTTCACGCTCACCGTTGCAAACACAGGAAACGCCACACTGCGTAACGTGATCATCAACGACGAGATGACCAATCTGGGTGGAGCAGAGATCACGCTGGATGCGCCTTTTGCCCGTATCCCCGAAACGGATATCGGCAATGATGACGTCCTAAGCGTCGGCGAAATCTGGACCTATACCGCGACACGGACGCTGACTGCGGATGATATCAGCACCGGCGGTCTGTCCAATCAGGTCACAGCAATAGCGCGTGCCCCGTCGGGCCGTCCTGTGCTTGATATGTCGGACAACGGCATCGATGACGACGGTAACACCGCCAATGATCCGACTGTCTTTGCAATCGCGCCGCCGGGCACACCCGCGCTCGAAGTCGTCAAAACCGTATCTTCGGGTGGCACGAACGTGGGTGATCTGGTGGTCTTTACCATTCGCGCCCAGAACACCGGACAGGTGCAGATCAGCAATTTGACCATCATCGACACGATGACGCGTCTGGATGGTGCGTCGGTCACTGCCGAAGTTACCGAAACCGCTGTGCCGAACGTGCTGAACACCAACGAAAGTGCTACATGGCAGGTGACGCATACGCTGACACAGGATGACATAGACGCCGGTGGACTAAGCAACACCGCAACCGTGTCCGGCACAGGTCCACTTGGCCGCTCCGCCTTTGATATCTCGGATAACGGCATTGATGACGACGGCAATGTGACGGACGATCCGACGGTCTTCCTGATCGACGGTTCACCTGCTGATTATTCGATCCTCAAGACGGTGGAAGAAGTCGGCACAATGGTCGGCGAGGAAGCAACCTTCCTTGTGACCGTGACCAACACCGGGGGTCAGGCTCTGACGGGGCTGACTTTGACGGATACCCTTACCGATCTGGAGGGCGAGAACCCGCGCACCTTGCCGCTTGTCTACATCGGCACCGACGAAGACCCCACCTTGCCGCGTGGCACGCTGGTGCCCGGTGCGATTGCGACATACCGCGCTACGGTCACCTTGGAACAAAGCGACATTGACGCGGGCGGTTTCAGCAACGTGGTTACCGGTATCGCAACCGGACCGGATGGCGCCCCCATCGAACGGGTGTCCGATGACAACAACGAGGGTAACGATCCGACCATTGCGGAAATCGAGGCGCTGCCGCGCTTCGAAGTCGTGAAATCCGCTGAGGAAGGTGAAATCCTGTTCCCGACCATCGAGCGGGTCCGCTTTACGATCACTGTGGCCAACACCGGTAACATCACGCAAACCGATATCGTGGTGACGGATGATCTGGAAGCCTTCCTGTCCCCTGCATTGCTCATGTCGGAGACCTATCCGATTGAACTGGCCGCAGAAGGGTTCGGCGAAGCAACTGCCAACCCTGCCTTTGACGGTGTGAATGATATCAACCTTTTGGGCGAAGGCGCTGTACTGGCACCGGGCGAGACGGGGACGATCACGATGACGATTGTCTACGCCACAGGCACGGGCCAGCCCGGCGCGCCGAACACCGCCGCTGCGGCCTCAGAACAGCTGCTTGAACCGGCAGTGGGCGAAGTTATCGTTCTGACAACGGATACTGACGGAGACGGCATCCCTGACCGGTTGGAATCACCTACAGCAGACAGAGACGGCGACGGTATTCCCGACCGCGAGGACTATGACCCGACAGGTGTGCTTTATTGTGAAAACGATGGTCGCATTCTGATCGGTGGACAGATTTCTGTGTCCGGCAACGGGTTCACGCAAACGGGCGTGGGCACGTCAGGGCCGATTACCGTGGTTCGTGACGGACGTCAGGGCTCCTATCAGTTTTATGCGACTGCTGCTGGCACCTATACCGTCGGCATTACCTATCCAACAACAACGCTACCGTCTCAGGACCGGCTGTCGCTGGGTGATCTGGATTTGTCTACCTTCCTGCCGGACAATCCCGGTGTGATCGGTGCAGGTCCGGCTGGTGATACCGGTTTGCTGACCGACAGCTCCGCGCCTGCCAACCCGTTCTACACCAGCTTTACTGTCGAAGCGGGCGATCCGATTGTTATCAACAACAACATTCCGGTGCGTGATTGTGATCGCATCACAGATGTGAACGCGACCAAGACCGCAGACCGTCAAACAGCGGTCTTTGGTGAAACGGTCAACTTTGTGATGTCCTATAGCAACCAGTCCGAGATCGCGCTGAGCAATGCGCGTTTTGTCGACCAACTGCCTGCTGGCCTGATCTATACTCCCGGCAGTGCACGCGTTGACGGCGCGCCGGTTGAGCCGCTTGCCGATGGCCGCCGCCTTGAATGGCGCGGTGATCTGGGTGCAGGTGAAACAGTCGAGATACGCATCTCTGCGCGCGTTGTACGCACGGGACGCTTTGGTGTCATCACCAACCGCACCTTTGTCGAAAACCGCTTTGGCAGACCCGTGTCCAATATCGCAGAGGCTGACGTGCGGATTGATCCCGAACATGTCTTTGACTGCTCCGATGTCATCGGGCGCGTGTTCCATGACCGCAACGGCAACGGGTATCAGGATGGCCCCGGCACCCTGCGCAGTCCGATCATCGAAGACAGCTATCAGGGGAACGGGAAATTCGGCAAACTTGACGACATCCCTGAACCCGATGACAGGAGCGAACCGGGCATCGCTGGCGTGCGGCTTGTCACGCCTGATGGTATCCTCATCACCACCGACGAGTTTGGCCGCTACTCCTTGCCGTGTGCCGCGTTGCCGCGCAACATCGGCAGCAACTTCATGCTGAAAGTGGATGAGCGGACGCTGCCAACCGGTTTCCGGATTACCACCGAAAACCCGCGCGTTGTGCGCCTGACTGCCGGTAAGTTCGCCAAGATGAACTTTGGTGCAGAGCAGGGCCAGATTGTCGATATCGATCTGACAGCACAGGCATTCGCCGCCAATTCAGCACAACCCAAACCGGGGTTGAGCCAGGCAGTCGATAACCTGCTTTCCAGGGTCAAGGACAACGATCCGGTGTTGCGCCTGACCTATGCGTTGGCAGCGGGCGAGACACCGACGATGGGCCGCGAACGGCTTCGGGCGATGGAAGCGCTGATCCGTCAGCGTTGGCGTGGCCTCGGGTCAGGTAAGCTTGTCATTGAAAAAACAATTGCGAAGACACGGTAGGGACAGAGCCATGAAGCATATAATGACCTCCCCACGCCGCATGACACTGGCAAGCGTTTCGCTGCTGGCTCTTGTCGCGGCAACGCAGGCGCAATCGCAGGAAGGCTTTAGTATTGCCATCGACGGCCAGCAGGTTGCGGGCGATCCAAGGTTATCCACCACCAAGGCGCGTGAAGATATCGCCCTGGCCCGCGCGCAGCTTCAGGTGCGTTTCGACGGACTTGAGGTAAAGCCACGCCTGACCGCGCTTGTCACCAACGAACGCCCGCCACGTGCAGGCGACAGCGTTACCGTACGCAGCCAGATGAACTATCCCGCCTACGTCACACGCGGCGAAGTACGGGTGATCGATCTTGGTGCACGTGGCGGTCCGCGTGTCCTGAGCCGTACACCTATCGCGCCCAATGGGGATGCGTCTTTTGTGCTGCCCGAAGGGGATAACCTGATCATGACCTATCGGGTCTATGATGCGCAGGGCCGCTTTGACGAAACGGTGCCGCTCCCACTCCGTCCGGCGGGGCCGGGGTTTGAAGAGACGGATTTCACTGCACCTCCACCCGAGCTTGGCGTCGATACCGCAGGCATCCGCCGCATTCCTGTCTATGGCGGTGCGGTGACAGTCAGCGGAACGGACGTGCGCGAAGGTGCCGTGGTGAACACATTAGGCGAAGTCGTGCGCCCCGATCCCGGCGGCAGCTTTGTCATTCAACGCATTCTGCCCGCAGGCGATCAGGCTATCGCGGTGCAGGTCAGCGGAGCTGGCGAAGATACCTATATCGAGCGCGACATTCTGATCCCGCGCGCCGAATGGTTCTATACCGCCATTGCAGATGTGACCCTAGGATACCGCCTTGAAGGTGGTGTGGATGCGCAGGGTGCCGAGTACGACAAGACCTATACCTATGGTCGGCTTGCCGGATACGCCAAGGGCAAGACACAGAACGGCTGGATCCTGACAGGTTCGGTCGATACGGGCGAGGACGAGCTCAAGAACATCTTCCGCGATCTGGATGAGAAAGATCCCGTCAATGTCCTGATCCGCCTCCAGCGCGAGAACGCCTATCCGGTCTACGGCGACGACAGCACGTTTGAAGAAGGTGCCCCGACCGACGGCAAATTCTATGTGCGCGCCGAGCGCAATGGCAGCCACATCATGTGGGGCAATTACCAGTCCCGCATCAACGGCGGATATTACCTGCGCGATGAACGCACGCTTTATGGTGCGCAGGGTGTCTACCGCAGTCCGCAAACGACCACGCGCGGGCAATCACGCGTCTCTGTCGAAGGGTATGCCGCCAATCCTGACCGTTTGCCCGGACGCGACACGTTTCTGGGGACCGGCGGGTCAGTGTACTTTCTGCAGCGTCAGGACATTGCCGTAGACACAGAACAGTTGTCGATCCAGCTGCGCGACCGGGCAACAGGACGGGTGGTTGAAACGCGCCAGCTGACGCCGGGGCTGGACTACCGCATTAACTATATTCAGGGCACGATCATCCTGACTGAACCGCTCAGCGGTACCGCTGCCTCAGGGACCGTCGTCAGCGATCCGGCAGGAGAATACGATGTCGTGCTGGTGGCCAACTATGCCTTCACCCCTCCGGTGGGTGGCATCGACGGCTATACCTACGGCGGTCGCGCCGAGGCATGGGTGACCGACAACCTGCGTCTTGGCTACACTGGCATGGTTGAACAGACCGACATCGCCGACCAGACCGCCCAGTCGGTCGATGTGATGTGGGAATTGAGCGAACGCAGCTTTATCGCGCTGGAATATGCCCAGACGGAAGGGCCGGGATTTGGCTCAAGCTTCTCCATCGACGGTGGTTTGATCGTTGAGAACCGCGAGACGGCCGGCGTGGTCGATGGCACAGGTGACGGCGTTGCCGCCCGCATGCAAGTTGATCTCGCCGATCTCGGTGTTACCACACCGGGCACAATCGCCGCCTACTTCGAGACGCGCGACGCGGGCTTTTCGACGCTTGATTATCAAACCACGGTGGATGAGGAACTCTGGGGTGTATCCGTCGATATGCAGCCCACAGAGCGGCTGAGCTACCGCGTTTACTACGACAGCTTTGAAGACGAAAACGGCCGGACCGACCGCGAGGGTGGTGCCGAGGTCAGATATGTCGTCTCGGACCGTCTTACGCTTGATTTCGGCGTCGAACATCTGGACCGCAACACGCCGGGCCTTGCGCTGGGAACCACGAACAAAAACGGCAGCCGGACAGACGCTGCCGTTCGCGCGACCTTTACCGAAAGCGAATATTTCGCGTGGTATGTCTATGGCCAGTCCACTTTGGCACGCTCGGGCGAGCTTGAGAAAAACGACCGTGCAGGGGCTGGTATTCGCTACCGCTTCTCAGAGAACTGGACCTTTGAGGGCGAGATTTCCGACGGGTCGCTGGGCGCTGCAGGTGCGGCTCTGTTCACGTACACATCTGCGGACGATAACTCCGTCTATCTGGGGTATACCCTTGATCCCGGGCGAGAGTTCTCTGGTGCGACGCTTGTGGGTCGCGACCGCGGCCAGTTCGTTGCCGGTGGGCGGCGCAGACTTGGCGAAAACGTCGATGTTTATGGGGAAAACACCTATGATATGTTCGGGCGCCACAAGTCCCTGACCAGCACCTATGGCGTGGAATACCGCACCACAGAGGCGCTTACCCTGACCGGTAATTTCGAATACGGCACGGTGGAGGCCATCGACGGCACCCTCGACCGCAAGGCGCTGTCATTTGGTGCGCGGTACGAAAACGAGCATGGGCTGAGCCTGAGTGGCCGTGCCGAAGTCCGCCGGGATCGCGGCGAGACGTTGGGCGCCAACCGCGATTCTGATGCCTATCTCTTTGTCGCCAGTGGCCGCTATCTGATCAGCGAAGACCAGCGCCTGCTGTTCTCGGTTGATTACGCGGATACCGATACGGACGGCACCTCGATCACGTCAGGCGAATATATTGATGCGCAGATGGGCTATGCCTACAGGCCTGTGTTGAATGACCGCCTTAACGTGTTGTTCAAGTACCGTTTTCTCAAGGACACCGTGGGCCAGCAGATCGACAGCACGACCGAACGCGGGCCACGTCAGGTGAGCCACGTTCTGTCGCTCGATATGAGCTACGATCTGAACCAGCAATGGACACTGGGCGCCAAGGTCGGCGGACGCTGGGGCCAATCCAGCCCCGACGAGGATATCCCCTTGGCTGACAACGACGCCTATCTTGGCGTGGTGAACGCCCGGTATCACCTGACGCACAAGTGGGACCTGCTGCTGGAGGGCCGATATTTGCGGGCCACGGATGCGGGAGTGGCCGAATACGGTCTGCTGGGCGCCGCCTATCGCCATATCGGCAAGAACGTCAAAGTGGGTGTCGGGTACAACACCGGACGGTTCTCAGACGATCTGACAGACCTGACCTTCGACGACGAAGGTCTCTTTGTGAACTTCATCGCCAAGTTCTAAGGTCACACGCTACGCAAAGGCGAGACAGGGCAGGGGGGAGCAGTATCTCCTCACCCAAATGTGCTACGTCAATCGATGCAGTTTAAAGCGCCTCAACGGGGCCTGTACTGTCTGAAAGGGCGGGAAGCAGTAGTTCGCTGCAGCCTCCACCAATGGCGCCTTTTCGCAATGAGTAGCTCTTACAAAGACTTTAACAGGGGGAGGGTCCGGCTGGCACTGGCCGCCGGAACAAAGCCCTATGCACATGCAAAGTATCGTTGGATTTTCCTTGGGGTATGTATTGATCGGCAAACACCATTGCGCACACGTAAGAAAGCGGCCGCGTTCATGTCAGCATGTGGGGCAATAAGCTTTTCTGCAATCCCGTTTTCCAGTCCCGAGGCTGCGACAATTGTGCAGTTCCGATAAACAACCCAAGATTTGTGCCGCACAAAATCATGATCATGCGGTGAGAGGATACAAGTGTCGTCGCAAAGGCTGTTGGCCCAAGAGGCGACTGGGACGATCAAATTGTTCCCATCATCGTCTGTATCATTACAGACTACGTGGAGATGCTTCTTGTTAGGGTCATGCGAAGGGCCAGAGGGTATGAGAAGCGTTCCCGCACGGTAAATAGGCATCCAAACTCAAAGACTCTTCACGATATGTTTAGCGTAGCCCAAACTTCTCACAGTGTCGGCCTGTGCATTTGCTTCCTTGATCGCAAGAGAATGCATCATGCGTTCCAAGGGGATTTCACTCGATGAACTACCTGGGTCTTCCCATTCAGGAATATTATCCGAATCGTGGGTCCAGTCGCGCAAAGCCCAAGTGTCCATAGAACCGAATTGCTCCCAAACTGAATCAAGAGCCTGAATTTCAGCTTCGCTCAGTTCATCCAAATCGTCTTCGGTCAGGTCCGACCGAGAAAGCCCAACGCGGTGCTTTGAGCGATCACTTAGAAAGTCGGACCACCCGGAATCAGTCGGATCATATTCTCCATTTATAAAAGAATATGTCGTCGAATTCACCGGTCCGTGCTTCATTGAAACTCGGGTTTCATCTTGAATTGGAAAACCCGATCGAGCGATGCTTTCACGATCCGCAAGATACACCAACTTAACCGCTTTCACTACGTGAAGCGGTAGACCTCCATTTTTCATGGAAAAATATGCAATGGTCTGCGCAGCTTTGCGCGGATCATACGACATGGTTGGATTCCTTGAGCCTCCGTTCGACCAATCATATGGCACTGCACAGCATATTTAGCAAGTTTCCCTAAGAAATCGTGATCGGATCGCTGCCCACTGTGACATCCACATCGAGGAACAGGTCATTCGAGCTGAACAGCACGAATGACCGCAAAGGGCCGTTCGTGTCGACCGACATCAAGGGCGGAGAGTGTCCATTCGCTGCACCTGCAAGGGCATCATTTCAAAGACATGGAAGCGGCCATTCGCGGCTCAGGTACAACATCCACCATGCTGCACCTACCACCAAGGTCTGCTAATAGCTACGCCGCGATCTCACGCACCGATATCTTGGCGTTCAGCATATCTTTTATCACGCGCCGTTCGCGCAGGTTTAGCTCGCTGTGGGCCATCTTTCATTCTCCTTGCTTTCCAGCAAGATAGGGGATTTTTCGCAACCCAGTATGGAATGTGCCACCCCGCAATTTTCCACCCATAATTCTATTTATGTAAAATATCTCGCAAACAGACCCTAACCCGGCTCCACCTTCAGGAAGCCAACCGTAACCGCAGATACCCCCACCATAACCGCAGCGGTACCAAGCATCAGAGGCAAGCCTCCAGCCTGATAGGTCAGCCCCGAAAGAAGCGTGCCTGCAAGACGGCCCGCTGCATTGGCCATGTAGTAAAACCCGACATCCATGGTGACCCGTTCTGCTTGGGTAAAGGACAAGATCAGATAGGAATGCAGCGACGAATTGACGGCGAAGATGGCACCGAAAACCAGCAATCCGATCACCAGTGTCACAGTAAGCCAGATCTGCGAACCGTCAGAGAGGGCGGCGGCAAAGGTCAGCACCAGAGGCACCACCGCAAGAGACCAGGCCCAACCGCGTGCGGCGGTTATCAACTCATCTTCGGGGCGGCTTTGCGCCCGCAGAATACGGGGCGCGTTGGCCTGAACGATACCGTAAAGGATCACCCAGCCCGCCATAAATGTGCCGATAAGGAAAAACGCCGTCCTGTTGCCTTCGACCGTGCCATCCGACAACACCGCGTAGAAATAGATCGGGATGCCAACCACGAACCAGATATCCCGTGCGCCAAACAGGAACACCCGTGCCGCGCTCAACCAGTTCACGTTGGCCGACTTCGAAAAAACCTCTGAGAATTTGACGCCCCGGCGTCCTTTCGGCAATCCGGACGGCATCGCGATCAGAACCGCCAGCAGAATTGCCGCAAGGATCGCGGCCATCCCCAGGACCGCCCAGACAAATCCGAAGAGCGCCAGCAAGGTCGCCCCCAGCAGAAAGCCAGCGCCTTTCACCATGTTTTTGGAACCCGTCAGCAAGGCCACCCATCTGAACAACCCACCATCTGCCGAAGGGGCCAGAAGCTTGACCGCCGACTTTGAAGACATCTTTGCAAGGTCTTTGGCAACACCGCTTGCCCCCTGCACGAGCATCACAAAAATCACCGACGTACCGACCGCCCAAGCCGGATCGAGCTGCGACAGCGCCAGCAGCGCAACCACCTGAAGGCCCAGCCCCGCATACAGCGTCGCCGCCAACCCGAACCGCGCCGCGATCCATCCCGCGCAAAGGTTCGTCACAACACCGGCAATTTCATACAGCACAAACAGATAAGCCAGCTGCACCGGCGAAAACCCGAGCGTATGAAAATGCAGCAACACCAGCATACGCAGCGCACCATCTGTCAACATAAATGCCCAGTAGGCGGCTGTTACAGCGATATAGGCCGACAGCCCCTCAGCTCTGGTGGTTGCATGGGTCACAGACGGTCCCCGACCATGCATGCCACATCTACCAGCCGGTGCGCATAGCCCATCTCGTTGTCATACCACGCATAGATCTTTACCTGCGTTCCGTTGATGACCATTGTCGACAGCGCATCAACGATGCCGGAGCGTGTGTCGTTGGTGTAATCGGCGGACACAAGCGGACGCTCTTCGTAACCAAGAATGCCTGCCAGCGCGCTTTCTGATGCCGCCTTAAAGAACGCGTTCACTTCCTCCACTGTCGTCTCGCGCTCCACCTCGAACACGCAATCCGTGAGGGACGCATTCAGCAAAGGTACCCGGACAGCGTGACCGTTTAACCGGCCCTTAAGCTCGGGATAGATCAATGCGATTGCCGTCGCACTTCCGGTTGATGTCGGGATCAGGGAATTCAACGCGGACCGTGCGCGGCGCAGATCCTTGGCAGGTCGATCCACAATGGTTTGCGTGTTGGTCACATCGTGGATTGTCGTAATGGAGCCGTGCTTGATTTTCAGATTGTCATGGATGACCTTCACAACCGGCGCGAGGCAGTTCGTCGTGCAGCTGGCCGCCGTGATAATCGCGTGGCGGTCAGGTTCGTAGACGTCGTTGTTCACACCAAAAACAATATTCGCCGCATCCGCGTCCTTTACCGGGGCGGAGACAACGACTTTCTTGACACCCGCATCGAAATAGGGTGCCAGCTTCGCTTCGGTTTTGAAGACGCCCGTACAGTCGATCACAACATCAACGCCGTCCAGCGGCAGCGCAGCAATGTCGCGGGTCCCGATAAACGGCAGCCTTACACCGTCGATTGTCACACTCTCTGCGTCATATCCGAAATCGGCCTGCCAGCGCCCGTGCACAGTATCGAATTCGAAAAGATGTGCGTGCATTTCCGGATCGCCGACCGCATCGTTGATCCATGCGATTTTGGCACCACGTTCCAACAATGGCCGCAACGCGAGCTTCCCGATCCGGCCAAGGCCATTGATAGCATAAACAGTCATAGGGATGGTCCTTCAATTTTGATCTGGCCAATTTCATCAGCGGCTTTTTGCAGTGACATTCGGTCCAGCGATGCCAGGGGCAATGCCGCAAAAGCGGTCATGCGATTGTACAACGCGCCATAGGTTTGCTGGAAGGCGAGACTTTTCTGCGCATCGGACCCTTCAGCTTTGACCGGATCGGGAAGCCCCCAATGCGCACTGATCGGCTGGCCCGGCCATGACGGGCATTCCTCGTTCGCCGCCTGATTGCAGACGGTAAATACGAAATCAAACGCTAGCGCATCAGGGCCCTGGAATTCGGTCACATTCTTGGACCAAAGCGCCGACACATCATGGCCTTTCTGCTCCAACACATTGAGCGCGAATGGATTGAGCGTTGAGCGCGGCTTGGTCCCCGCCGAGTAGGCGACAAACCGGTCCCCTGCCAGATCCCGCAGGATACATTCGGCAAAAATTGAGCGGGCAGAATTCCCTGTGCAGATAAACAGGACATTGTACTTGCGGTCGGTCATTGGAAGGTCTCCGATTGGTCCGGAAGAAGGGTTGAACGAACAGATGTCAGGACGGCCCCTGCAACAGTCCTGCGAGAGGAAGTCGATGGTCTCACGTGCCGCATCAAGGTCGATGGCATAGCGCAGGGAGGTGCCGACACGTTGCTGGCTGATCAAACCGACCTGCATCATCGCGTTCACATAGGTCGAAAGCGTGTTCGGCTTCAGGCCTAGTGCATGCGCCAGTTCGGTTGCCGGAACACGGTCCGGATACCGCCGCATCAGCAGCCGGAACAGGGCCAGACGCTGCGGATGACCAAGGGTGGCAAGACGATTTGGAATCAGTGTTTTCATAATTCACGATTATATGAATTAACGCGCTGCGCCTAATGAAGGTTTTGTAACAGTGCGGATTAATGCCCGCTCAGGTTTCGAGCGTCAGCGTGATCCGGTCACCTGCAAACCATGAGCGCCCGTATTCAACCGGCTGCCCAAGATCGCTGTGGTTCACACCTGTTGTCTTCAACAGTGGATCACCTTCGGCAACCTGCAACAAAAGCGCTTGCGTAGCTGTGGCGCGAACTGCCGTCAGCCGCGTAGAGACCCGTGTGAAATCATCAACCCCGACCAATCGGAGCGCTGCCGTCACGCCGTCCGTTTTTTTCAATGCTTGTGTAATCCCCACAAGCCGCACCAGGGGAAAGATGCTTTCAAAAATCGCGACCGGATGTTCGTCAGCCAGTGAAAGACCGTGGTACGCACAGACCGGATCACCCGCCGCAATCTCCAAGGCCTGTGCTTCTCCGGCGGTGGCGGCACGCTCATCTAGCATCAGCATTTGCTTTTCCGGTCTCCGCCCGGCGGCGATCAGGTTCTCATGAAACCGGACACGGTTGCCGATGGGATAGTCCGTGGGTGTCGCGGCTACAAAGGCCCCTGCCCCGCGCCGTGTGTGCACCAACCCCTCCTCTACCAAAGCAGAGATACCATGGCGCACGGTGTGCCGGTTGACGCCAAAGCGATCCGCAAGCGCCGCCTCGGTCGGCAGCCGCTCCCCTGTGCGGTAGCGCCCTTCTGCCAAATCACCGCGGAGCGCGTCTGCAATGGCCTTCCAGATCGGGGTCTTTTTCACGGTGTTACTCAAAATTCACAAAACTTCCCTGTCACTGTCACGCAAAAGTGGTACCATATGTCTAGTTGTATAGTATATGCGAAAGTTGTCCAGATGAAAGACACCTTGATAGGACCAAAACGTCGCATTCGGTGGCGAGCCCTATTGCTGGATGGGCCCGATGCCCCCTGCCCTCTCAACCGCGCTGCTGCACGATGAGTACGGGAAAGCTGTTTGCGATCGTCGGTCCCTCCGGTGTCGGTAAGGACAGTGTTCTGGCTGGGTTGCACGATGCCCTGCCCCAAATGCATCTGGTTCGGCGCGTTATCACGCGCGCGCCGGAACTAGGGGGCGAGGAATATGATTCAGTCTCGGTGGCGCAATTCGAAACGCTCAAAAACGATGGGGCCTTCGCGGTGCACTGGGGTGCGCATGGTCTCTATTACGGGATTCCGGTCACGGTGAAGTATCAACTCGGAAAAGGAACCGACTGCCTTGCCAATTTCTCTAGAGACGCGCTTGCCGAAGCCGCAGAGGTATTTCCCCGCCTTACCGTTCTGAACATCACAGCAAGCCCTGACACCCTCGCCCGCCGATTGACTGCACGTGGCCGCGAGACAAAGGCAGAGATCACCCGCAGGCTTTCGCAGGCGGACAAACCTTTGCCCGATGGGCTAGATGTTATCCATCTACCCAACGATGGCCCCTTGTTAGAGACGATTGCCCGCGGGGTCGCACTGCTTCAGCCGGCAAGGGTGTAGCGATGCACCAGTTCGAAACGTCCATCTTCACGCTCTCCGGAGAGGACAATCTGGTCCACGTCAAAAGGCGCAGGCAGCGTAGGGAAGTGGTGTGTGACATTCTCGGTCCACAAAGGGATCGTACTTTTGGGCAACCGTTCCGTGAGCGTGAGGTGAAACCGGAATTCCTCCATCACGTAAGGATAGCCCCATTGCAACAGCAGAGCCTCCTGTCGTGGTCTCAATCCGGCCTTACGCCGACGCGCCAGCTCTGCCTCTCTTGCCGGCGCTCTGAAGCTG
>NZ_JASD01000003.1 GCF_000622385.1 Sulfitobacter noctilucicola | reverse complement strand
ATCAAAGGAAATACCCTTGAGCAGCGCAGGCTTGGATCCGGTGATCCCGACCTTGGCGTCAGGTGCGGTAGCAACCAGTCCCTGAACGCTCAGGTTGCCCTTGGGCGCCGGCAGCTGCATCCGGTCTTCTTCATCGCCAAGCGCGCCAAAGACCTGTGTCAGACGTTTATGGGCCTGACGCGCGGCCACGAATTGCTTCCACTGGCCCACGGCCTGTTCGACCGGTGCCAATGCGCGGCCCATCACGATGGAAGCCGCAATCATGATCCCCGGAGAGATTTCCTGCAGGATGGCCAGATAGGCACCGGTGCCCAGAATGGCAATCTGCAATGTCATGCGCACAAATTTGGTCGAGGCCATGATCGCCCCTGCCCGCCCGCTGGCTTTTGCCTGCTTGTCGAGCACATCGTCATGCTGGCCCAGCCACCGTTTGGTCAGCTGCTTTTCCATACCCAAAGCACGGATGACTTCGGCGTTCTGCATGGTGGTATTCACAAAGTGTGCCGCGCCCTGGCTGGCATTGCCCGCCTCTTGCAACAAACCGCGTGTGGCAAATTCGTTCGCCAGCGCCAGCGCAAAGATGATCAGCGCGCCCACGGTCGCCACGATGCCCAGCCACGGATGGAAGGCAAAACACAAGGCCAGAAACAAGGGCACCCAAGGCGCGTCGAAAAACGCAAGGATACCCTGACCGGTCATGAACTCGCGCACGCGGTCGATGTCTTGCAGGGTGGAATGGGCACCGCCATTAGGGCTCGCCAACCGGTGCCGGATCACCCGGTTAAAGGCGGGATGCGCAAGCATGTCGTCGAACTGCAATCCTGCACGCACCAGCAGCTTCGAGCGGATGAATTCCAGCAGACCGTAGGTGACCAAAAGCGCAATCGCGATGGCCGAGATCATGACCAGTGTCAGCTCGTTCCGGCTGGCCAGAACCCGGTCATAGACCTGCAACATATAGAGCGGGCCGACGAACATAAGGATATTGCTGAAAAAGCTGAATAATATCGTAGCACCGAAAACCGCACGAAACCGCCCGTAGGCCTGTGCCAGAGGTGTCTTGGCTTTCATGAGCGATGTCCTTCTGCGGTAAGCGCACCAGTGTCATTCATTCTGCTCAGACACCGTATTATTTTCAAAATTCATACACCAGACGGGGATTTGATGCAAATGTCATGGGCGGTCCGGGTTCCGCGTCGGACCCCTAAAACCGTAACGTCAAAAAAGCAACATGCCGGCCCTGAAATACATCCCCTCGCAAGGGGCGGCCGGCATGAAAGAAGAGCCGCTTCAGGCGTCCTTGGGCAGAGCGGACTTCAGCGCCGCCGCATAGGCGTTGCGTGCCGTCTGTGTGATCGCCGCATCACGGCGGATCTGCGTCAGACGCTCGTCACACAAGCGCATGTTTGTCAGGTTGTCCTTGGCATCGGAGGACAGGTCGTCGGTCTCGTATTCTTTGTCGTCGATCTTGATCTTGGCCATGTTTCATTTCCTTGTTGGCACCGGAGCCACCCTCCGGATGTAGAAAAGCCCCCGAACATGCCGGGGGCTTTCAATGTCTTGGGCGTCAGGCCCCGAAGGGCCTGACTGACGTTTCGCTTACGCGAAGTTGTCGATTTCCAGTGTTGTCCAAGCAGTACCGACGAGGTTGATTGTACCTTCGAAGGTCACAGCAACATCACCAGCGCCTGTACCGTCTGTAACGGCATAGACAGCGCCTGCGTTGTTGTCGTTCGCATCGTATACGATGACGATTTCTTCAGCGACAGTTGTGGACGCAGTGGTGTCCGCAGCTGTGTACATCGCCTGGATTTCCGCCAGTGTATCGTTGGATGTTGGGCCTGTGCCACCGATTTCGGAAGCGAGAGTGATTTCACCATTAGCTGTTGCACCGGTGATTGCACCTTTAACCAACGTACTTGCCGCGAACGTACCGTCTGCGAACAACAGGTCGAAGTCGAGAACGTCTTCGCCAGTTGTATCGCCTGCAGCGTTATCACCCGCGTCAAAGTTCAGAATTGTGTCACGGCCAAAGCCGTTGTCGAATTCGATAACTTCGTTGCTGGCACCGTTCAGGTCTGTTGCTGACAACCCACCGTTCACTGTCGCAGGAGTAGTCGCTGCATCGTTTGTGGACAGAACAAACAGGTCATCCGCACCGTCTGTACCGGATCTGATTGTGTTGTCAGATTCAGCTGTGGACGCTGCACCAAGGTTGATGAAGTTCGCCGCAGTTGTGGTGTAACCCGCATCCCCAGTAAACGATTCGCCTGCCGTAGTCAGTGGTGCGTTGTTGTTGATTGTCAGTGACGTGTAGGCCACGGACAGATCACCAGATGCGTGGTCACCGTCTGTCTTCGTTGCGATTACCAGCGAGTTGCCTGGACCGTCTGCTGCTTCCAGCAGGTTACCCAGAACCTGGTTGCTGTTGATACCGGCTTTGATTGCCTGGTTCAGCGCCTGCTCAGACGTTGTTACAACACCTGTTGTGGAGTTCACGTTCAGCTCGCTGAACGGGATTGTCACACGGATGTTGTAAGATGTGCCCGCTGCACCAGATGCACCACCGTAAGAGACGGTGAACACTGCGCTACCGCTGTTCGCTGTGAACGGGTTGGTCGCGCTCACACCTGTAACAGTGCCCAGTGTGATCGTGTCGTTGGTCGCACCAGTCATGCTCAGTGAACCATCTGTTGTTGAAACAGCGAGGTTCTCAGCGTTGAACGCCCAGACACCACCAACAACGTAATCGATCTGATCGTGCTCGGTCAGGTTACGGTCGATGTTTGTCGCAAGACGCTGAGCGGCTTCAACTGCACCGGAGTTGTCGGTGTAAACAACGTCGCGATCTGCACCACCGTCGATGGTGAAGTCACCCCAACCGTGTGTCCAGATTGTGTCTGCACCGGCACCACCGAAGACGGACATTTCAGCCGCAACGTTGGACACAGCGTTTGTGTACCATGCTTCGCCGTTTGTGCTGGCCAGTGCGTAGTGATCCTGACCCTGCTCGTCCACCAGCTTAACTGCATCGCCAACGTTAGTCGTGATGACGTCGTTGCCGTTACCACCGGAGATGGTCATGTCGAAGTCTTCACGTGACCCTGTACCAGCGGAGTTCAGTGCATCATCTGACAGGTTCAGAGTGAACTCGTCGCTACCGTTGCCCAATGTGTAAGCAAAGTCGATGTCGTCTGTTTCGCCATTTGGACCACGGTCCGTGATGTCGAGGTACTTTTCAACGATCTCTTCTGTCAGCTCAGCTGTGATATCTACTGCGCCAGTCATAGCGGAAGCGTTGATTTCACGTACATCGGTGAAACCGAATGCATTGTGCTGTGGCAGAGCGCCCGGCATTGCACCATCTGTTGCGACAGTACTAAATGTGTTGCCGAGAAGTGCACGACCGATGCCGTCTGTCAGACCGAAATCACCAAGGCTTTCGTCTTCGTCAGTCAATGCATCGTCTGCAATGAAGCCGTAAGACAAACCTGGGTTCGCCTGACCACGAACGGCCAAGTCACCGATCATTTCGTCATCAGAGTTCGTTGTGTTGTTGAGACCTGAGTTCTCACCGTTTCCGATGTTCACAACTTCCAACGCGTTGTTGGTGGAGTTGATTGTCTGCAACTGGCTGGAACGATCAACAGTGATGTCGAACTGCTGGATGCCGATGGAATCGGATGTCGCGTCGTCACCTGTCTGGCGACCTGTGGACATTGCACCGAACAGAGCGTCGCCGCCTGTGGAGCCTTTACCAACATCGTCGAACTCAACATTCAGAGAGATCAACGCTTCTGTTGTCGCGTTGTTTACGATCTGACGTGTAACAGTGTTGTTGTTCGCTGGCAGACCGGCTGATGCGTTAAAGCCGCCTTCACCGATTGTGCCGTTGTCAACAGTGATCAGGATCTCTGTACCAACTTCTGGGCTACCATCAGCCTGCAGCAGTGTGAACTGGCCGCCAAGCGTGATTGTCACAGGAATATCCTGATCGTCTGCGGATGCCTGAAGAGCAGCAACATATGCAGCGTAGCTTACGTTCGCCGCGGCAAGCGCGTCGATTGTCAGAGTCTGTGTTTCACCGTCGATGGTGAAGCGAACTTCATCGTAAGGGTTGTCGTTCAGAGGACCTTCGCCTTGTGCGGCGGAGTCCAGGTCCAACAGACGTACAGTCAGTGTACCGCTGTCTGTGGATGTGTTTGTTGGATCGTCGAAGTAAACAGCGAAGTCAACGTTGCCGGGATCTGTGGAGACCATTGCAACAGTCTGCTCGGCTGTGAACGTGCCGTCTTCTGGCGTGCTGTCACGTGCGTCTTCGATAACCAGATCTGCGCGGGAATCGTAGTCTTCCCAACGGTTGATGCCAACCATACGGCCGCCGTCAACTTCAACGTCTACCATGATTGTTGTACCATTGGTGTAACCACCAACGTTGTTGTCAGCAACAGACGTCAGGTCATTGGCCTGGTTTGTCATGTAGAACTGCTCAACGTTCTCTGTACGTGGAGACATTGCAACGCCAGCTTCAAGGAAGTTGCCGCCTGTTTCGTTGAATACGGTGATTGCGTCTGTGCCTGCGCCGCCGTCGATGCGGATGCTGGATGTCAGGTCGCCGCTTTCAGCTTCGAATACATCGTTGCCGTCTGTGCCGGCGATTGTTACCGCGTCTGGGTTCAGGGAGATAACGTTTGTTGGAACAACAACAACCGGTGCTTCGAATGCATCGTCGATTGCTTCCAGAGCCGCGTCAACAGTTGCGGAATCGTCTGTAACACCGTCGAATACAGTGTCGCCAGCGTCGTCACGTGTCAGAACGTCTGCTTCACGTGCAGCGGCAACATATGCTTCACCAACTGTGATTTTGTTGCGAAGAACAGCTTCGTCAGTCGCGTTTGCGCCACCCATGATCTGCAGGATCAGCAGGCCGGCGTCTGCGCCACCGTTCAGCTCGTCTACCCAGTAGTTGTTGCCGTCTGCATCAACGTTCGGGTCACGGCCGAAGAGGTTCTGGAATACTGCTGTAACGAACGCGAGGTTCTCGGCAGGGCTGCGGTCAGCCGTGTCCATGATGCCCGGGTACAGAGCTTCTGTTTCGCTCTGGTCAACGAAAGCCATCGCAACGGCTTCGAGGGAGAGGCCACGGTCGTCAAGGTCTGCGACATAATAGTCGAAACCGTTTACGGCTGGGGCGCGGTCAAAATACCCGATGAAAAGGGCTGTGACCTTTTGCTCCGTTGTGAGTGTATTTAGATCTAAAGGCATGCTTTCTTCCTTTTTAGTCCGAGGCCGCTCGAAGCCCCGATTTTGAATTCAGAGTAATTGCTACTCACCCCTCCCTGTCGGTAGGCGCACGTAACCAATTGGCTAGGGTGTTACCGCGTCTCCCTCTTTCGGACAAGGACTGATGTAGCGTGAATCTCATACTCCTGCCCAAATCATATTTACTATGGTGTTTTTGTTACACATTTTATTTTGAGAGCCTCCGAAACCGGTCCGCCGCCACCCCCCACAGAGGCGCAAACCGGCGGGTTTCCGCAAGCGCGGGCCAGTACCGCGAAAGAATCCCCGAAGATTCAAGCACCTGAAATTGCATGGTTAATCCCGACCGCCCTCTGCGCGCGACAGAACCCCGTCTCGAGCCGCCAAGCGGGGCCTTTTGTGAATATGGCATGGTCTTTTGATATCGCAGGTGATTTTACTGAAAACGTTCTGAATCGCCGCCCAAAATGAGGAAACGGAGCCTGTGACCGGTTGCCTGAGCCACTTTTTGCCGTTGCAAATCCCCCTGTGACAACCGCGGGGACCATAGCTTTGCACGCCGCGGCGCTGCCTTTTGTGATGCCCTGGAAAACGCTCGCGCCGGCGCTTGAAGTGGTCTCGGTTGACCCTGCTTCGGACGTGCTTTGGGCGCGGCTGCTGGAGGGGCAGGGCATCCCCCTGAAAACCGGATCAGGCCCCCTGCCGCAGGACTGCGCGGTCATCACCGGTTTTGGCAGGCTGGAGAGCGGAACACCGCACACCCTCGCCTCATTTGTGGCACAGGCTACGCAAGCGCTGCGGCCCGGCGGATTGCTGGTGCTGGGCCGCGCGCCCCGACACCAGATGCAGGACGGGGACACCGGGATCACCCCCGCAGATGCCATCCGCATTCTCAAAGACGCAGGTTTTGCGCGGCTCCGCATGATCCACCCCGCACCGCCCCCCCCGGACGACACGGGATTTTGCGCCACGATGGACAGCCGCGACACCTGTCTTATCGTCGCCCAGACACAGGCCTACGGGAAAGCATTCGATGTGTTTTCCCCTGTCTTTTGCACCACACCGGTGGCACCCGAACCCGACTATATGGTCCATCTGAAGCAGGCGCAGGCCGCGTGGCACGACCGCCTTCATCACGTGGAAAGCTCTTTGCAGGACCGTATCAATGTGTTGAACGACCGGCTTTCGCACAGCACGCAAGAAATGCAGCACACACTCGAAGAACGGATCAGGGCAGCAACAGAAGCGCAGGCCGCCGACATCGCGGAGTTGCGCGGCACGATCACCCGGCTGGAGCGCCTGACCCGTCGGCGCGGGCTGCGCAAACTGTTCTACAAACTCAAGCAAAAGGCGCGGGCGAAATCTGCGCAGGCGGCACCCTCCGGCATGCAAAGCGATGTTCAGCTTCAGGACGTCCCGCCACCGGCACAGACCGTTCAGGCGATCGACACACCGGTGCACGAAGTAGACATGCATCCCGCAGATCCCGTCCCCCTGTCCCCGCGCGAAGCACAGATGCAAGACCGGCTTTTCGGCACCGGAGCAACGTAGCGGCATGCGTTTTCTGATCGATCTTCAATGCGCCCAAGGCGGCACCCCGACACCCGGACGTTATGCGCTTGGCCTGCTGGACGCGTTGTTACCTGAGGCAGAGGCGCAGGGTCACGAGGTGCACCTGCTGCTCAACAGCGCGTTTGACGCCACCCTGCCCGATCTCCAGCGCCGCTTTCCCAAGCTGCACGCGCAAAGGCGCATCCATATCTTTCATGGCCTGCCCCGATCCGGTGCCCGTCAGACAAACGGCGACTGGCGCAGGGCCGCGTCAAACCTGATGCGCGACTTTGCCATCGCGGGCATTGCCCCGGATGCGGTGTTCTGTCCCGATGTATTTGAAGGCGCAAACGGCCCCTGCGCACTTGGCCCGCTGGTGCTGTCGGACTGCGCCTTGGTGGCCGTCCTGCACGATCTGGTCCCTGCGCTCATGCCGGAGCACTACTTTGACCACGATCCTGCGTTTCAGGCCTTCTACCACAAGCGGCTCTCGGATCTTTCCTCCTACAGGGCGCTGATTGCCACATCCGACCAGACCCGCCACGACATGCTGGCGCTGACGGATATTCCCGCCGAACGCATCCATGTTGTCGCGCAGGACGCAGACCCACAGTTCACCCCGTCCGACACCCTGTCCCTGATTGACATGGAGACATTGCGCCGCCGTCTGGAATTGCGCCGCCCCTACCTTCTTTATGCGGGGTCGGGCGCGCCGGAGCAAAATCTGACCGGCCTGATCCGCGCCTATGCTGCCCTGCCGCCGGGCCTGATCGAAAGCCATGATCTGGTGGTCGCCGGACCGCTCACCACAGACCGGAGCGAAGACATCAGGCGGCTGGCACAGGATCTTGTCCTTGATCCCGCACGCATCCGTGTTCTGGATGATATTCCAAAGGCCGATCTGCCCGGCCTTTACGGGCTGGCAGATGTCTTTGTGATGCCCTCCTTGCACGCAGGTTTTGCCCTGCCCGCGCTGGAGGCAATCCGCTGCGGCACGCTGGCCCTTGGTGCGCATACCGCGTCCCTGCCCGATGTGATCGGTCCCTCCGACGCGCTGTTTGACCCGTGCGATATTCCCGCAATGGCCGACCTGATCGAACGCGGCCTGACCGATGCATCATTCCGCGATGATATGCTGGCCCGTCAACAGCAGCATGCAACGCGGTTTTCATGGAAAAAAACGGCGCAGGAAACGCTGCGCATCCTGACAGAAAATGTCAGTATTCAATCGCCTGATCTACAGTGGGGTGCCGTACAAAAGCGCCTTGATGATCTTGAACACAAGGCCGTAGCCGCCCTGCGCGCCCTTGCCCTGCCCCAGAACGGTCTGCGCGACACGGACCGCCGTGATCTGTCCCGCGCTCTGGTAAAAACCCGCCTTTCTATCGAGAATGCCCACCGCCCGCACCGCCTGCCCGACACCAGACTGCTCTGGCGGCTTGAAGGGCCTTTTGACAGCGACTACAGCCTTGCCTCGGTCAACCGCGAAACCGCTTTGGCGTTGGGGCGGCAGAATATCGACGTGGCACTTTTCTCGGCCGAAGGGCCCGGCCCCTTTGACCCCGATCCCGATTTCCTGCGCGCCCGCCCGGATCTGGACGCGCTGCACACAACCGGTCAGAACACCCCGCCCGAAAGCGCCGACATCCTCAGCCGCAACATGTTTCCGCCGCGGGTGTCGGACATGACAGCCCCGCTCAATCTGCTGCACGGCTACGCCTGGGAAGAAACCGGCCTGCCGCTTTCCTATACCCGCGACATGGCCACCCACCTGCAAGGGCTTCTGGTCACAGCACCCCATGTCAAAAAACTGTTCGAGGATGCAGGCATCGGCCTGCCCGTGCATGTGGTGGGCAACGGCGTTGACCATCTGGATGTGCCGGCCGCCGCCCTGCCCGATCCGCTGCCGCAGGCCGGCTTCACCTTCCTGCATGTCTCGTCGTGTTTTCCGCGCAAGGGCGTCGACGTGCTGCTCGCCGCCTTCGCCAAAGGGTTCGGGGCGGGTGACGATGTGCAGCTCATTATCAAGACCTTCGCCAATCCGCATAACGACATCGCCAATGAGGTCGCCGCCTTGCGTGACACACACCCCGATCTGCCGCCTGTCCATATCGTTGAGGGCGCCTTCACCCCCGGCCAGATGCGCAGCCTCTATACCGCCGCCGATGCGCTGGTCGCCCCCTCGCGGGCCGAAGGATATTGCCTGCCTGTGGCCGAAGCGGTGCTGGCAGGGACGCCTGTGCTGACCACCGGCTGGGGCGGGCAGAAAACCTTTGACGGCAATCCGCTGGTGCAGTTCACCAAATACAGCCTTGTGCCGGCTCAAAGCCATCTGGGGGCATGGGATTCAGTCTGGGCCGAACCGGACTGCGCCGATCTGGTCGCGGCGATGCGCGCCCTGCGGGATGCGCCAGCGCCGGATGCCGGAACACGTGCCGCTGCGAAACAACAGCTGCTGGAGCACCACACATGGGACAAGGTCGCGCAGCGTTCCGTCACAGCCGCGCAGGCCATTGCCGCGCAGCGCCCCGCCCCGCCCCCGCGCGTGGGCTGGATCACCAGCTATAACACCCGCTGCGGCATCGCCACGTATTCCGCCCATCTGATCGAGGCCTTTCCGGACCGCGTCACGGTCTTTGCCTCCCATACAGGTGACCGGCCCGGGCCCGACGGCCCCGACACCCGCCGCTGCTGGTATCAGGGGGGGCAGGACCCACTGACCGATCTGGCCGCCGCGATTGATGCGGAAGACCCGCACGTGCTGGTGATCCAGTTCAACTACGGCTTTTTCAATCTCGCCCATCTTGCCGCGCTGATCCTCAAGGCCAAGGCCGACGGGCGGCAGGTTGTGATGATGATGCATGCCACCAATGACCGGGCCGTCGCACCCGAGCGGTATCTGTCAGGCATCCTGCCCGCGCTGAAGCTTTGCGACCGGTTGCTGGTCCATGCCCATCATGACCTGAACCGGCTGCGCGATCTGGGGCTAGAAGAAAATGTCGCCCTCTTTCCCCATGGCGTGCCCTACGTCGACACCCCTGCCCCGCCGCCGATGGCCGCCGACCGCGCCGTGGTGTTGGGCACATACGGATTTTTCCTGCCGCCCAAGGGGCTGGACCAGCTGATCGAGGCCACGGCGATCCTGCGCGATCAGGGCGCAAATGTCGCGCTGGAGATGGTCAACGCCGAATACCCCGGCCCGCCTTCTGTCGAGGCCATTGCCGATGCCCGTGCGCGGATCACCGCACTGGGGCTGACGGACCACATCCGGCTGGAAACGGCCTTTCTGCCCGATGGCGAAAGCTTTGCCCGCCTGTCGCGGGCCGATGCGCTGGTCTTTCCCTATCGCCAGACAGCTGAATCCGCCTCCGGTGCGATCCGTCAGGCGCTGGCCCTCGACCGGCCGGTGATCGCCACACCGTTGCGCATCTTTGATGATGTGGAGCCGCTGATCACCCGCCTGCCCGGCACCTCTGCTGCCGACATCGCCCAAGGCCTGCATCCCATCATTGCCGCCCTGCGTGACCCCGCCGCCGATCCTGAAACCGCAGACCGGCTTGCCGCCACACAGGCGCGCGTCACCGACTGGCGGGCCAGCCATGCCTATGGCGAACTGGGGCCCCGTCTGTGGCGGCAGATCTGCACGCTCCATAACCGGATCGAAACACCATGACACAGACGCTTTTGCACGTAGGCTATGCCAAGACCGCGACCACCTATCTGCAGCGGCATGTCTTTCCCAAATCAAAGGGAATCAACTACCTTGGCAAGCCTTTCGACCTGAGCAAGGGCAGGCTGGAAACCTTCCTCGAAAAACATCTGGGGCTGCGCTGTGAAAAGGTGCATGTCTTTGATCCGTTTTTTGAACACGAAGACATCATGCGCGTGCGCCCGCCCGAAGAGATCGACCTGGGTGGGCTGGCCGGTCATCTGCGCGGTATACTGTCAGAGCGGGATCTGAACGTCTGGTCCCATGAAGGCTACCTGCGGTCGGGGCGCAAAAGCGCACCACTGGACCGGCCCCACGCCATCGCCAATCTGGTGAATGTGTTCAAGGCCGCCGGCAGCACCGACATCCGCGCACTGGTGGTGCTGCGCGATACAAAAAAGATGCTGGCGTCCTATGCCGTGCAGTTTCACCGCGACTTCGATTATCTGCGCATCGGTGATCTGTCTTTGGAAGACGTCGCGGTCTTTCGCGACAGTGACCGCACCGACAGGTATGCGGCTCTAATATGGCGGGTCTGGTACGAATACCTGGATTACAGATTGATGATCGAGAACCTTATTGCGGGGCTGGGCCGCGAGAATGTATATGTCCTGCGCTATGAGGAAATGATCGCGGACTGGAGCCTGCTGGAAGACCTGCTGCGCAGCATTCATCCGGGCATTCGCGGTCATTTTCCGGCGCTCCACGAGAACACGACCCAAGACAAGCCCTATGACGTTTCAGGCCCGATTAGAGACTATCTCGACAGCGTCAGGGACTTTGACGTTGCGCGGATTTTCCCCGACAACGAAGGCTCTATCAAAGAGATGCTCTATACCCGAACGCCGCGCTAAAGCGCCATTACCGCACAGGTATTGCCATGTGACCCGAGTGACAGATGCCTGACGAAGGCTTCCTGTTTCGTATCGAACACCGCCAGCATCGCGTTACTGTCCATCCGGTCGGCACGGTCTTCGTTAAAGCCGTAGCTGATCACCAACAGATCCCCCATGATATCGATGCCCCGCGGAAAGGGAACGCCATGGGCGCTGTCGAAAGGGGCACCCTGCGCATCTGTCATCACGAAACGGTCCATGGCCCCCGTTTCAACATGCACCCGCACCAATGCAGAACCGCCACTGTCCAGCGTCCAGAACACATCGCCGTCGGGGATGATGTCATGGCAGCAAAACCCGAGGTCTTCATAGACTCTGGTACAGGTCATTTTCCCGCGGCGCGCATCTTTCAGCGAAAGGCGCAACGCAAAGCTGGGCATGTCCCAGTTGTGGGCCAGCGCGATCAGGTGGTCGCCCTGAACCGCAACCGAATTGATGTGGTAGGCATCGTGATTATGGTCGTCGTGCCGGCGGTAGGGCTCAGGCACCGGACCGGTGATATCAATGCCGCGGCGTCCGCCGAACAGCCCCTTGCGGATCAGAAAGGGGAACTTGCCCGAAGTGACAAACAACGCACCGCGATCATAGGCGATCTGGTGCAAATCATCGAAAGCCTTGCTTTTGTAATACACGGGCGTGCGGATCATACGCCCTGACGGCAGCCGGATATAAATACGGATCGCGTTTTGCGGATCACCCGGTGTGATCGGCTCCTTGTTGATATCAAGATTGCGCTCGGCCACAAAGACGACCGGGCCCCAACGCTCAAGTCCGAAATAGACACCATGTGCCCCACTCACCATCTCGATGTCGCGCATCTCGCCTTTGGGTGAAAGCTCCACCTTCAGCAGGCGGCGAAAGGTGGAAACAAGAAGGCTGGGCATGGAGGGTCTGCTTATCGCTGGGGAGGGAAATCTATTGTAGGCAAGTCGCGCAGAGCGGCCTGCCTACAAGGTCCGGAGCCTAAACGACCCATAGCAGCGGCACAAGCATCCGCCGGAACACTTCGGGAAATGTTTCGCGCGCGAAACATTTCATTCGTCTTTGAAAAGCGCGCGCAGACGGTCGGCCAGCGCATCTGTCACCCCTGGCCCTTTAAGCGTAAGACCCGAAGGACCACGCATCATTACCACACCCGGCGCCAGCTCTTCTTTAGAGTCTAACTTGGGTTTTATTGCAGGCTTTGTCGCACGCACAGCAAGCGCGCCAGACAATACGTTCTGTTCTTCCTCAGGCGTTTTGCCATCGCTCTTTGCAAGCTTGGCCCGCAAGGATTTGGCAAAGGCCGCATCCTCCAGACGCTGTGACAAATCCAGCCCCATACGTTCTCCGATTGCGGTAGGGTGATGCAGCACATCCCCAAGCGCGGAGACAATCGGAAGGAAGGATTTGATCTTGGACCGCTTGGCACGGCTGGCGCTGGAAAACAGGGTCTGTAAAGCGGTTTTGTCACTATCATAGACTCCCGCCTGCACGGTACGGGCAACAATCTGGGCACGCTCGTAATAGCTTAGCCCGACACGTATTTCGTTTTCCTCCACCATCGCCACATAGGCGTCCTGCGCGCTGGCGGGCTGGCGGACAAGCGCGTGCACATAGGCAAACTGCGGATCGTTGGTTTCTTCATAAAGGCGCGCCAGAGCAGCCAGACGGCGCCAACCGGAAATCAGGCCATATGTATCAGGTCCAGTGGCCAGCACCTCGACCGGGGTTTGCTGACCACGCGACCGGATAGAGGCCATCAACGTGTCCATATCCCCACTATCGATAATGACCCTGTCGCGCATCAGATGGCCCGCGTCGATCTGGGTCGTGCGCAGCTTTTGCACAAAGCGGCCTTCGGCGCGGGCGGCGCTGAGTTCGGCACTGACTTCTTCCAGCGCGGCAGAGGCCGCGGCGGCACCAGCCATATCTGCGATGGGTGCGGATTTCGCACGGCGCCCCGGCACGATGCCGGTTGGGGCCTCCGTGAACATACCCTTGGTCTCAGGCGCAGGGGCCTCTGGCGGCAGGGTCAGTCGCTTGCGTTTGGCCATCTCTTGTCTCCTGTCAAAACCTCAGTATCGCTGTCGAAGTTTACGTATCCTGACGCGGACGTGCGCCCGATTAATCCTGTGCCGCATCGCGGGCTTTTTCATCGCGGCGCCATGTGCCGATCAACAGGCGTTTGAAGGCGGCATAGGTCGCATCAAAAGCCTGCCTGCCGCGGGCATAGGTCTCGCGGTTGAAATCGCGGTAGTCGGCCTCGTAGATGCCATTTACCGACTCCCCCGCCTGACCGATGAGGGCTGTAAAATCCTGCCGGTGCGGGGAGAGGACCGGCCCGAGGTAGGCTTGCATCAAGGCGGCCATCTCGGCCTGCTGGGCGCCATCATAGCGGGTGATCACCGCACGCACCGCATCCCATTCAAAGGCCATCCCCTCGCGGCCCAGGGCGCGGGCGGCCATATTCTCGTTTTCCTCGATAGAGCCGAAGGTGGCATGCAGCATGTCAAAGAACCGGCCAGTTGAATCAAACTCCAGAAAGGAAGCACCAAGTGGCACCAGCAGGATGTCCGCAGCGGACAATCCGTTGATAGTGAGATAGCCGAGGGCAGGGGGGGTATCGATGAACACCACATCGTATTGCGACAGCACGCCATCGGCCTCGAGCCGGTCGGTGAGCGCATCCCACAGCTTCCAGCGGCGCGCGGCCATGCGCCAGACGGGGATCTGGAATTCTGCCCAATAGAGGTTCAGCTGGGCGCCGATCAGATCGATGTTGGGCCAATGGGTTTTCTGGATGAGGTCAGGGGCGGATACCTTGAGCGCCTCGGCCAATGTATCGTCGATGTCGATGGTCGGATCGCCGCGTGACAGGCGGCTGTGGTTCTCGGTCTGGGCGGCCTCGGCATAATGCCGCGCGAGCAGGGGAAAGACGGTTTGCCATTCGTCCTCGACCTTGCCGCCAAAGATCGAGGTCATGGAGCCCTGGCTGTCGAGATCGATCACCAGCACGCGGTAGCCGTCAAGCGCCGCTGACATGGCCAGATGCGCCGCCGTTGAGGTCTTGCCCACACCGCCCTTGAAGTTGGCCACAGCGACAATTTTTGCGGGCAATCCGTCAGGGCGGTAGGGGCGGTATTCCTTGGACTTGGACCCTTCCTGCGAAAAATGCGCACGCAGGCGCAGGACTTCATCCAGGGTGAACCATTTCGCACCGGCCTCTGTCTCGGTTTTGCCCTGCGGCAAATCGGGATTGGATTTCAGCACACGGCGGAAATGAGCAGGGGCGACAGGGATCAGGTACTTGGTGATCTCCCATGTGGAAAACAGGCGCAGGGATTTCTGGCCGGCCTCGTCCATGCCACGTGCCGCCAGATCATCACGCCCCCGCGTGCAGGCCGCAGCCATATCGCCAAAGGCGGCTGTAGTTCCGCTTGGCCCGAGATCTGCCAAAGCCTGATCGGGATCAATATTGAAATAAGGAGGAAGCTCTGCCATGCCCTGTCCGATATGCTGTGTTTTTGGCAATGTAGCACAAAAGGTGGCACGTGGAAGAATAAACGGCTCTTTCACCCTTTTTCTCAGCAATTCAGCGTTTTGCGGCAGGTGCCTGCGCCTGCTTTGGAAAGGGGCAAGAAAATTTTCATGTGTTATGATGTGTTATTTATTAGTTACGCAATGCAAGTGATTTCATAAGTTGCTGTTCATTCAACAGAATTCGACCTTCCTTTTGAGGGCAGTGACTCTGAAACCACGCTGATGCGACTCTGATACCCCGACAAAGTGACTCTGATCCCCCGTTACGATGGCTGGACTGAGTTATCCACAGGCCCTACCCTTGGTGTCATTAAAACCACGATTCCCGCACACGGGAACAGGCAGCAGGATTAGCGGTGCAGTGGCACTGCAACAGGGCAGGGGCGAAACATATGGCGGATCTGGTTCAGTCCGGACTATTGCCCGAGCGGCATCCGACGGGAGACTTCTTTGTCTGCGATGTCTTTGACGCCGTGCCCAAGGATGATCTGGCTTCTATGGAGCATCCGATTTTCACCCTGTCCACGCGGCCCGACCGGCGCATCCTGAACTATGCCCACAAGGGGACCGAGATCACCGTGGTGCCATCCATGCGCGGACTGGCCACGATCCACGACAAGGACATTCTGATTTTTTGCATCAGCCAGCTGATGGCGGCGCTGAACGCAGGGCGCGCGACCAGCCGTACGCTGACCCTGAAGGCACATGATCTGTTGGTGGCCACAAACCGCGAAACATCGGGGGATGCCTACCGGCGGCTCAAGGATGCTTTCGAGCGGCTCGCAGGTACGCGGATCACCACCAACATCGAGACAGGCGGGCGCGAAGTGACCTCCGGTTTCGGTCTGATCGAGGCCTGGGAGATCGAGCGGCGGGCCCGGGGCGGGCGTATGGTCAGCGTGTCGGTGACATTGTCGGAATGGCTTTACCGGGCGGTATTGAGCAAATCGGTGCTGACGCTGAGCCGGGACTATTTCCGTCTGCGCAAACCGCTGGAGCGGCGCATTTACGAACTGGCCCGCAAACATTGCGGCCGCCAACCCGTCTGGCGTGTTTCGGTCGAGACCCTTCTGAAGAAATCCGGCTCCGCCTCACCGCGCCGCGTGTTCCGCGCGATGCTGCGCGAGATGATCAAGAGCGACCATCTGCCCGATTACAGGCTTGCAGAGGAGGAGGGCGACATCATCGCCTTTGTCCCGCGCCGCCTGAGCGAGGGGCCGGAGGCGCCGCCGCTGTCCGAAGCAGCTTATGAGGCCGCGCGTGCGGCGGCACCGGGCGCGGATGTCTATGCGCTGGAAGCGGATTGGCGGGCCTATTGGGCGCGGTCGGGCAAGCCGCGGCTGCGCTCGGCGGACGGGGCATTTGTGGGATTTGTCCGCATGCGCGCCGGACAGGACGGTTAGGGCAGGGCGGTGCCGGCCTCGCGGGGCTGCTCCAGCGCGTCCACCGCATCCAGAACGCCGTAAGCCACATCTTTCCAGCTGCGCAGTTCGTCCTTGCGGGCGGCGATGCGCGCCTTGAGGGCGGCATAGGCATCCGGATCCGACTGTAGTCGGTCAATCAATGCGGCCAGTTCTTCGGGGGCATCGGGGTTGAAGTACTGCGCCAGATCGCCGCCGACTTCTTTCAATGCCGCCGCTTCGGTGGAGGCCAGACCGGGGGTGCCCAGCCACAAGGCCTCACCCAGCGGCAGGCCCCAGCCTTCCATCCGCGACGGGATCGCCAGCGCCAGCGCCCCTTTGTAAAGATTGCGCAGCTCGGCCTGATTGGGGTTGGTCACGATATTGATGCGGTCGCGGATCGGATCGAACCGGTCCTGTTCAAGATAGCTGTCGGTGCGCTTGCGCTGTGCGCCTGCCAGCACCAGCGGCGGCACCGGACGGCCGGTGGTGTGCAGATGCAAAAGCGCTTCCATCACGCATTCGAGGTTCTTGCGCCCCGTGAGGATGCCGACGCAGAGCACATAAGGCTCTGCCGGGCCGCGCTGCACCACAGTTTCATCCGTTGTGCGCAATTCGTGGCTGAGCGGGACAACCGTCACACCGGGCACCTGGGGCAGATGGCCGGAGGCGGAAAAACGCTCAATCTCGGCCTTGGTGAAGGCGGAATTCGACAGAACGTGCTCTGACCCTTTGATGACGATGTGGTTGTCATGGGTGAAATTGTTGCAAAACATCGTCTGGCTGGAGTGGGCGAATTCGTAGATGGGAATCATGTCGTGCAGCAGCGGATTAAGCTTGATCGACACCCCTGCGCGGGCCGTCACCGTCAGGTAGTCGGCCATGATCTTGGGCCGGCCCAGCGACACCAGCCGCTGACCGTTCAGATCAACCTCGCGGACCAGCCCGTCGGGCACCGCACGCCAGCGGCGCAGGTTGATCATCCGCGCGCCCCATAGCGCGACAGGATACAGCAGATCACGCAGTTTATTGGGCTTTGGGAAGGTATAGCGCATGCGGATCGGGGTTGCCTCGGGCGGCAGGCCGGGGTCCAGAATGCCTGTGGGACTGTCCGCGCCGATGCGCGGGGTCACTTCGAAAAACCGTTCGTGTCCGGGTGAGAAGATGACAAAGCGCACGTCCGCTTCCGAGCGCGCAAGCTCGTAGCCCACCTCCATCACGGTGCGCGAAATACCGTAGTATTTGAACTTCAGTCCCGACGCGAGAAACTGTTCGGAAAGATCATAGTAAAGCACACTCATGTGCATCTCTTAGAGTATGAAAGCTGCTGTTGAAACCTCTCGGTATCACGCAAATCCCTGCGGATTGGAATCTGTCTGGTCTGCTCTTTGCCGCAGGGGTTGAGAAACAGCCGGTTTCCCGTCAAAGAACGTGCATTGAAAAACGGCTCAAGTGAGGCAGCCCATGAAGACACATTTTTTTGATGTCACAGACATCGCGCTTTATGTGGAAAAGGAAACCTCTGTCTCCGGCATCCAGCGGGTGTCGTTCGAGGTGATCAAACGCATGGTCGAGACCCACGGGACCGAGACCGTTAAGCTGAGCTACTGGGACCGCGCCAAGCGGGACTATGTGTCGATCCCGTCGGATTTCATTGCCGATATGGACGAATTCGACCCCGATATCCTGAGCGCGGTTTTCTTTGGCCGGGCGGCACGTCCGCGCAAGGAGACCCCGCCGACGCTTGAGCGTTATCGCAACCGGCCGATGAAATACTGGTTCCACTATCTGCGCAGCACCTTCCATGCCGCGCGCGGAAACGAAGCGCATTTCACAAAGCACAACAGCAGCATCGAGGGCTGGCGCAATTTCAAAGCCGGTATCACAACCGAAACCGAGCCCGAGCCCAAATCCTATGACATGCCCCGCACGCAGCTGACCCAGATCGCGCAAAAGGGCGACCGTCTGGTGGTGCTGGGGGCCACATGGGACATCGACGGGCTGGACGCCTGTTTTCAGGGGCTGGCAGACAAACAGGGCGTCGAGATCAGCCAGCTGATCCATGACCTGATCCCGATCATCACGCCCGAACATATTGCGGGTGATTTCAGTCAGGAATTTTACCGCTGGCTCAAGACCTCCACCGGGTATTGCAGCAGCTATTTTGCCAACTCCGCCAATACGGCCACCGATCTGGCGGCCTTTATGGAAGAAATCGGCGAGCAACGCCCGATCCAGACCGTGCCGCTGGCGCAGGAATTCACCTTGGTAGAGCCTAAAAAGCAGCATGTGATGTCCGGTCCTGCGGGGGAATACAAATCGCGTGTGACGCGCACGCTTGGCCTGCGCCGCGAGATTTTGAACCTTGGCAAAGTGCCGTTTGTGCTGGTCGTGGGCACCATGGAATCGCGCAAGAACATCTGGCGGCTGGCACAGGCATGGCAGCGGATGACGCAAGAGGAGGGGCTGGACCTGCCCAAGCTGGTCTTTGCCGGCAAGCCCGGCTGGTACAACGATGATTTCAACCAGCTGATCCGCGCCAGCGGCAATCTGGGCGGTTGGGTGCAATTTGCCGACAAGCCCAACGACACCGAACTGGCCTGGCTCTATGAGACATGTGAATTTACCGCCATGGTCAGCTTTTACGAAGGCTGGGGCCTGCCTATCGGGGAAAGCCTGTCCTTCGGCAAGACGGCGGTGGTGGCCAACAATTCATCCATGCCCGAAGTCGGCGGCGATATGGTGGAATATTGCGATGCCCACAGCCTCGACAGTATGCACGCGGCCTGTCGCAAGCTGATCGCAGATCCCGAACACCGTGCCATGTTGGAACGCCGGATCGCAGACACCCGCCTGCGCACCTGGAAAGATGTCACCGAGGATTTTGTGCGGCTGTTGAGCGACGGCCAACCTGCCCAACCGTAACGCGCGCGCTATGCGGTGATCATCGCCCCTTTTGCGCAGATTGGACGGTGTGGCGGCGCGGGAGAGGGGACTGGTTTCCGATCGTCTGAGGGATCAACATAACAGCGATTATTTGCGGAATATTATACGTAAAAATCAATACATAAGAGGTATTTTCTGAGTGGGTGCGCCAGCAAAAATAAGCGCTTGGCGAACCTTACCACTTTGTAACGGTCACATTTTTGAACTGCACAGTAACATTGTCACCTTCTGGGAAGTCCATCGCGTGATAGAGGCCATATTTGAACGAAACACCGTCACCTTTTGCAATGTTTGGTCGTCCAGATCTGTCCCATATCAGCTCCCCGTCACACCAAACCTCAAAAACACTGGGTGTCTTATCCTTGAGATTTTTCTTGCGTTGAGAATGCCAAAAAACACGAACCACTACAGAATGCCATTCACCGAACTCCTCTGGCCCAAAACAAGTTCTGCCATTCACAAAATAGCCGGTGTCTTGGCTCAGTGAAAACGTTGAGGACGGTGCGAAGCCGCTGTGAAACTGGCCAACGATGAGGTGATCGTCTGATGCCGTTGACCTAAAATCTGTTGGCACCAAAATGTCCCAACTATAAATGCGTCTTGCGCCATGGCGAACCTTTTTAGTCGTTTTCATTTCCGACCTTTGTCGATTGCGACTGCAATCGTTAGTTAGCCCAATAGCTTGTATTGTCTTCGCTTTGGGCCCCGCCTTGCACTCCCCTGGTAAAAGCCAGAACCGCTCTATACCGCCATCGAGTTTCAGAGGTGCTCTTACACTATGTTCACTTTCCAGCCTGAATTGCTCAGCACGTATAGGATTTTTGGGTAATATAAGAGGGCACGTGACCGAAGTCCCCTCTAATTCTTCAAGGAGGCTTTCAGTGATTGGTCTCGCGATTTCAATATTTGAGGCTTGAGTGAAAAGGCGAGCCGCATTTTCGGTCTTCTGCCCCCATGCTCCATCTGCTGCACCAGCATGACACTGCCTTCCGTTCAGGAAAGTCTGCAAAGACCTGACTGGGTCCGCTGCGTTCACAGCGCTGCCCAATACGAGATTGAATGCACATAATACTATCAGAAATTTGGTCGTTCCTGTGTCCATTGGTCTTCTCCAGAGCACATTTAGCCGATTGTAGGTGTGTCGGGGGGAAATTGCAAAATAGGGTCACTCTCATCGTTCGAGGTATTTATCCGCCTTTTGAGTCACACTTAATCGTGGCCCCAACACAACCCTAAGGACGTTCACATAAAACCTGTTCAGGGATCTTTACCGGTTCTGGAGGTGAAACGTTCTACTTCAGGTCTGTCTCTATACCTCTAGCCGTAACTCTCGCGTTGGGCGGTGAACATGGCCGCATATAGCCCCTTTTGCGCCATCAGCTCTGCGTGGGTACCCTGTTCGACCACGCGCCCTTCGTCGAGCACATAGATATTGTCGGCATGGGTGACGGTGGACAGGCGGTGCGCCACGATGATTGTGGTCTTGTCACGCGACAGCTCTGTGATGGCACCGCGCACTTTTTCCTCGGTGCGCTGGTCCAGCGCCGATGTGGCTTCGTCCAGCAGCAGGATGGGGGCGGCACGCAGGAAGGCGCGCGCAATCGCGATGCGTTGCTTTTGACCGCCAGACAGCTGTGACCCCTTGGGTCCCAGAGGTGCGTCGCCACGCTCGCGCATCAGCGCATCAATGCCCACCAGTTCGGCCGCCCGCCAGATCTGTTCATCCGTGGCATCGGGTTTCACATAGCGGATGTTTTCGAAGATCGAGGAGTTGAAGATCACGATGTCCTGCGCCACCACCGAAAACGACTGGCGCAGTTTGTCGATGCGCAACTTGTCGATGCGGTCGCCGCCGATCGTCACCTCGCCGCGCTGCACATCATAAAGGCGCGCGATCAGGCTCAGGACCGTGGTTTTGCCCGATCCGGTGGCCCCCACGATTGCGGTGATCTTGCTGCCCTCAAAGGTCATGTCCACGCCATCGAACAGCGGCTGCGTTTCAGAGTACTGGAACGCCACATCGCGCAGCACGATATCGCCCAGCGGGTCAAAGTCCTCCTTGGCATCGGGGGCGTTGGTGATCGAGGGAAGCTCGCGGTAGAGGCTGCGCAACCCGTCGAGGATCACAAGGCTTGCCTGCATGCGCACAAAGAAATACGTCAGGCGCCGCGCGGGATCAAAGATCAGCGCCATGCCGATCATGAAGCCGATGATCGCGGCCCCGTCCATCGCGAAACCGGGGTCGAGCGCCATATACCCGCCCGCGCCGATGATCAGGATATAGATCGTGGCCGACATGATATCGACCGAAGGGCTCATCAGGGCCTGGGCTGCCTGAAGCCGCAGTGACAGGTTCTTGATCTCCTGGCTGGCGTTGGTCAGGCGGGTGCGTTCCATCGGTTCCTGGTTGGAGATCTTGACCGTGCGCATGCCGTTGGACATTTCCTCAAGCCCCGACATATAGGCGCCCATGGCGTTTTCCGCGCTGCGCTGCACGTCCTTGATCCGGTGGGAGATATAGCGCACCACAAAGGAAATGCAGGGCAGCACGATGGCCACCAGCAAGAACAGATGCGGGGATTTCCACGTGAGGTATCCCGAGACGATGATCACGGTCGCGGCATCGCGCACCGCGTTGACCGTGGTCTGGCCGATGAAATCGCTCAGGTCCTGTGCCTGATTGACCAGCCGCAGGATGATGTCACCTGCCTTGGTCCGCTCAAAGAACGCCAGATCCAGCATCATGATATGATCGATCAGATCACGCCGCATCTTGAACACCGCATCAGAGGCCAGCCAGACCGAAATGCGCGGCACCAGATAGGACATGATCGCCCGTACGGTGAAGATACCCATCACCATGAAACAGACCCGGATCAGCCCGCCGACATCGCCGTTTTCGAAAATCACGCGCAGACCGTCTTCGGTCAGTTTGATAAACTGCTGATAGGCAAAACCCTGCACCAGGATCATCACCATCACGACGCCCAGCCAGACGACCTTTTCCTTGAGATAGGTACGGCAGAACCAGGCGATGTTTTCCTTGTCACGGTCCGTGAACAGCGGTTTGCGTTCCTTGCTGCGCCACTTCCCGAACAGATTAAGCTTGGTCATAATACTGTGCTGAACGCCTCTGTTGTCGCTGACGTTCACCCTTACAGTTGACCGGACCGAGGTACAATGATGGCGGCACCAAGGGCGGCGTGTGCACGCGTTCCGGCAGGGTCGACCGGGCAGGATCAGTCAGGCGGATGCTGCCACATTTTACATAATTCAAACTATAGGATTTCAGCTTCAAGCACATGCGCCCGCCCGACGCGCACAAAAATTGCTACGCCGCGCGGTTTTATGATACAAAGAATCGAACGGAACGTTCCACGCAACATTATCGTTAAGTGGCCGCCATTTTTTCTGGATACACGCTCAGGTTATGAGCCTTGTAAAATTTACTGTTTAAGACGACCCTGCAGCCTGTCGGCATATTATTGCATGCCTGCTGACCTACGCTGCGCTGCCAATTTCAGGCGTGCATTGATTTATTTGGAGGATATCTATTATGGCAACCACGGCACAAGTTGAGCAGGTTATTAAGCTGTTTATCGGTTATTTTAACCGCGCCCCTGCCCCCGGTGGTACAAATTACTGGTCTGGCCGTTTTGAAGCCAGTTCGGAAGGGCCGGCCATGACATGGGCCGAAATTGCCGAATCTTTTTCGGTGCAAAGCGAGACAACAACGCTTTACCCGATCATGGATACCCGCGATTTTTCCGAAGCCTCGCTCAAGACGTTTTTCAACAGCGTGTTCCAGAACCTCTTTGGCCGCGACATCCGTGATGGGGGGCTGGCCTATTATTCAAACCAGCTGACCACAGATGATCCGGCTGAACAACGCTCCGTCGGCGAGATCATCCTTGATATCATCAACGGCGCTGTCGATGGTCCCGACAAGGCGCGGATCGACAACAAGGTCGCGGTGTCGATGGATTTCTTCAACAAGACCGATGCGATCCCCGGATTTGTCTTTGACGCCGATGCGCGTGCCGTGGCGACCAGCCTGCTGACGGGTGTGACCGATGATCCTGCCACCGTAGATCCTGCGCTGGCGCAGACCTCTGCCTATATCGCCACGGTGGACAGCGGCCAGCCGGGTGTCACGATCAATCTGACCGCAAGTGCGGACCTGCCGGGCGGTGACGGCGGTGGCACGGATACCGCAGGCACAGCCAACAACGACACCTATGCAGCCACGGTCGAAAGTTTCGTGGGCGGCACGCTGCAAAACAGCGACGTGATCGAGGCCGGAGGCGGCCAGGACACATTGAACATCCGGGCGGTGGCCACCAGTCAGATCGTGTCACCCAGTGCGACGGGCCTTGAGAAAATTGCTGTCACGAACCAGTTGGCAAGCTCCAGCTTCATTCTGGACATGTCCGGCATGGAAGGCGAAACAGAACTGGCGGCCATTGATACGGAGGCCACTTCGGCAACTACTTTCTTGAATGTGGACGACGGCGCCCAGGTCCGTCTGGTAAACGTCGATGGCCAGACCCTTGTGAATTTCAAAGGTGACAGAAGCGCATCGACAACAGATGCCATTGATCTGTTTGTCAGCGATTCAGGGACGCAGGCCGCACCCGCAGTGTTTGCTACCATTGACAGCTCTTTCGCACCCGACACCAGTTATGAGGTTGCCACAATCGAAACCGGCGGAACGTCCGCATCGTTTCTTGATATGAGCGGTATGACACTCGACACCCTGACGGTCACCGGCACGCAGCAGTTGCAGCTTGACGATAATTCAAACGGTTTTGCGGCGTTGAAATCAGCGGATGCCAGCGCCATGACGGGTGGTGGACTGTTTCTCTTTGCGCCAAACAATACCTCTTCCGACTTTGCTTTCATGGGCAGTGACTTTGACGATACGCTGCAGCTCAACAACACGCTGCTGAACAACGCCAACACCCTGTCGCTGGATGGCGGCGGCGGCACCGATATGCTGGTGATCGACAGCTTCAACACCATCTCTGCGGCATCGGTGAATGCGACCAGCGGGTTCGAGGTGCTGGCAGCGGCCAATACCACCTCCAGCCTGAATGCCGAAGATTTCAACAGCATCGACCAGTTCCTTTTTGGCGGGCAGACGGGCAACGACGGACGCATCAACATCAACGGCGTGACGGGCGATGACACCTTTATCTTTGCCTCGAACGTGGGTCGGGGGGATGAGGCCGTGCGTTTCCAGGGGGCCACTGCCGGCCAGTCCTTGCAGTTCGAACTGCGCGGTGCGGCAGGTACAGGCGGCGAGGTGCGCATCGAATCCAGCGGCAACAGCAGCTCAAGCGCAGCGGTAGGATTTTCGGGCAACAACATCAGCTCGGCCGAGATTATATCCTCCGGTGCAAACGATGCAGCAAACGTGATCCGCGGCGTGGACAGTGGCAGCAACAACTACTTTGCCTTCGACAATCAAAACGGGCCCAGCAACTTTAGCATCAGCGGATCGCAGGCCCTCACCATCACCGCCGAAGCAGGCGTCAATCTGAATGCCAGCTCTGACGAATCGGGCTTTAGCAACGGGGTCAATCTGGATGGCTCGGGCGCGTCAGGCGTATTGCGTCTTGCAGGCTCCAACAGCAATGACGCCATTGAGGGCGGCTCTGCGGCGGACATCTTCTACGGGATGGGCGGCAGTGATGTGCTGACCGGTAACGGCGGGGCGGACCAGTTCCGTTTCTCCAACAACAGCGGCACGGACGAAATCAAGGATTTCACCACAGGCACGGACAAGATCGGCCTGGAACGGGTGGATTTCGCCAACACCACCCAAACCGCTGAAGGGGCCACACTGAACACGGCTGACTACGTCGACAACCTGTTGACCGTTGCCAACCTGTCGGGCGCGGATTCCAACAAGGTGGTCGAGCTGCAGAATGCTGCAACCGGTGCCCAGATCACGGGTACCGCAGTTGGTGCGACAAACACCTATCTGCTGGTATTCAACCAGACCTCCGGCAAGGGCGAACTGTGGTTTGACAACGACTGGTCAACAACAGCAGGCCGCAGCATGACAGCGGAATTGGACAACATCACCACGCTGTCTGATCTGGTCGGGCTCAGCAACACCGACTTTGTCGAATACATGTTCTGATCCAACCCAAATCTGAACGTCAGATACGGCCGGTCCCTACACGGGGGCCGGCCATTTTTGTGGCGCGCCCAGCCCCGGATTCGGTGCAGGTGATGCCCGCGCCGCTCTTTCGTTGTTTCCATCATGAAGACAACCAAAGGGCCGGATTCCTATTGTAAGGCGAAAATAAGGCACATTTTCTTAAAATTGCCTTATTTCATATGATATCAATGATTTGCTTGTCTCCTTAGGCTTGATTCTGGCAATTTGATGGCGGTGGGTCCCACGGCAAAGAAACAATGCCGGGTCTAATAGTCACGAGTTGAGGTAGTCCACTTATGGCGATCATGACGCTTTCAGGCCTGTCAAAAAGCGGAACATATGTCGATGCCGGCATGTTCGGTGCCAATGCCGTTTTTGAACATACCGAAGGGGGTCGCCCTGCAGAAGCTTATGAAGCGGCCGCAGATGCATTGGGTGTCACCAACATACGCTTTGGCGGCGGGCAGGCCGATCTGGACCTGACCAAACAGAACGCCGCAGGCGAAGTGCCTGTGGACGGTGAGACAGCCATCAACATCGTGACAATGCCAAACGGCATGCTGCGCCCGGAGCTGGTGAATTTTCTGGAATGGTGTGTGGCCCAAAATGCAAGCGGCAGCCCCACGCAGGCCACCCTGATCATCCCCACAAAACAGATCACGACCGAAGACTATGCAGCCTTCGCTGCGCAGATCGAAACCTTTGTCACCCTGGTCATGCAGCAATACGGCGATGTGATCAGCGCCTTCCAGATCGGCAACGAATACTGGGAGATGGGCGAGACCGCTTATGGCATCAAGGCCTCCCTCGGGACGGAAGCCGCCGAGCGGGGGATGATTGCGGCGGGATACGGCAGTGACACGCAGCCCGATATCCTTGTGCAGATGGGCACCGCCGGCAACGAAGGCTCCGAATTTCCGGCCACGCCGGGTGTCTCGGACTTTGCCGCCCGCAATGCTGCGGCCAATAACCAGATCATCGACCAACTGTCCGACCGGGCGCTTGACGCCATCGATGGCGTGACCGAACATTACTATTACAACAAAACCGACTACGCTTTTGCCGACCTCGACAATGCGGTCAAGAATATCGACAAGGATTACGCCATCTGGGCCGACAGGCTGGGCACCGACCTTGATCTGCACATCACCGAATGGAACGTCAAAACCTCTGCCGAGGAACAGCACGGCATGGTCGCGGGCTCCAGCATGGTGCGGCAGTTCGAAAACATGGTGGAGCTTGGCGTGGACGGGGCCCACATCTGGGCGCTGGATTACCATTCGCGCACCGCGCTCACGCTGGACACGGATGAAGGGGTGCGTCTGGACGCGCAGGGCCGCCTGACCAACTCCGCACAGGGTGCCGTCTTTGATCTGATGTCAGAGGCGCTGGTGGGCAAAGAGCTGGTCTCGGCCTCCTTTGACAGCGGCGTGCCGGACATCCACGTGGCCAGCTATGCCTCCGATCAGGAGCTGGTGTTCTACATCACATCGCGCAGCTTTGATCAGACGTCCCTTACCCTGGACCTGGCCGCAAAACTGCCCATGGCCGGTGCGGTGTCGGCGGTGCAGATCACGATGGATACCGCCACCTCCAACGGCCAGCAGTGGGAACGCGGCGTCGCGGCCGACAGCGTGATGATCGACGGCCAGCCCTATTTCTACAACGAACACGATGTGGATGTGATCCTCACCGATATGGTGTTCACCGATGCGGGCGCCATCGATCTTGTCCTGAACCCCTTTGACGTGGTGGAGCTGACTGTCTCGCTTGTCACCACCCCCGAGCCCCCCAAGGCGGACCCCCTCGCCGTGCAGGATGATCCGTATATTCTGGGCACCGCCGGTGATGACGTAATCCAGCTGACAGACAAGGTCACCTATATTGATGCGGGGGACGGGTTCGACACGGTCGCGATCAATGCCCTGGGCAGCCAGGCCAGTATTTCCTTTGACGGTTTCGGCAAACCTGTTCTGACCGCACCGGGCTATGACACCCCCATCACACTGGCAAACGTGGAACGGGTCGAATTCACCGACCGCCAGTTCGACATCAGCATCCAGTCCAGCACCGCCGCATTGTCCGCACCCGACTTTGCGTCGATCACGGAGCTTTATATTGCCTATTTCGACCGCGCGCCTGCGTCCAAAGGGTTGCTCTATTGGGCGACGCGGCTGGAGGAGGGCATGAGCCTGCCCGAGATCGCAGAGAGCTTTTTCGTCCAGCCCGAGACCCAAAGAACCTATGCCGCTTTTCTCGATGACGCGGGCAATGTGACCGACACGCAGGCCTTTGTCTCGGCGGTGTTCAATAACGTGCTGGGGCGTGATCCGTCGAGCACCTATTGGGTGGACGAGCTGGATACCCCCGGCTCCGAAATCACACCCGCGATCTTCATTCTGGCGGTGCTGAACGGCGCCAAAGCCGCGTCAGGCGGGGCGGCGGATGCGGCGTTTCTGGACGTCAAAACCGATCTTGGCGTGTACTTTGCCGCGATCAAGGGGCTGTCGGATTATGACGACACGGTCGCGGTGATGGAGATGTTCGACGGCAGCGCCTCCAGCGTGTCCGCGGCAGTGGCCGAGATCGACAGGCTGCACAGCGAGGCGCTCGACCCCGACACCGGCGCGTTCCTGATGCCGCTGGTGGGCGTGATCGACGATCCCTTCGCGGTGATGTGAAAACGCGCGCGCGGTGTCAGGGGCGATGTGCACGAAACGCTTCGGGAACTGCGATGACAAGCAGGACAGTTGCCGCAATCACAAAGAGCCAGCTTCCGGTCAATTGAAACAGCAACGCCCCCAAGATGCCACCGATGGCAAAACTGGCGAGGGTCAGGCTGTGTAGGATCAGCTTTGGCATGGCATCGTGGCGGGCCTTTGTATCGCCTGCCAGTGCGGCCAGTTCGATCCCGATGTCCGTTGCCATTCCCGACACATGGGTTGTCCGCACGCGCGCCCGCGAGATCATCGTAGTGACCGCGTTCTGCAGACCCATAATAAAGCTCAGAACAATGACCAATAATGTCTCGTCGAGCCTGACCAACGACATAACAAGGGCAGTCCCCAGCACGAGCAGTATGGCCGCTTCGACAGTTATGGCGAGGGCATAGACCGACCTGAGATGTCTTTTTTCGCCGGCCTGTATGGCAAGGGCCGCGATGCCTGCGCCGCAGATAAACGCCACAACCAGCCCCATGAAAGACAGGGATATGGCAACCGCACCGTTTGCAAGGCTATCTGCAAAGGCCGAAATATTACCTGTCATATTCGCGGTGAACGACCCCGCGATCAGGAATCCGACAGCGTTCAGCGCACCCGCCAGTGCAGACAAAAGGCCCGCAAGAACCAAATCGATGTTTGAGGTCCGGTCATCACCGACTTTGATTAGCATCCCGGCTCCTGCTCACGTTTCTTTTGCAAAAGAACAGTAGCTGCATAGCCGAAATCCGGTAAAGGGGGCACGGGCACCGACGGTCGGGCGCGCGCGTTTTCACATCACCGCGAAGGGATCGTCGATCACGCCCACCAGCGGCATCAGGAACGCGCCGGTGTCGGGGTCGAGCGCCTCGCTGTGCAGCCTGTCGATCTCGGCCACTGCTGCGGACACGCTGGAGGCGCTGCCGTCGAACATCTCCATCACCGCGACCGTGTCGTCATAATCCGACAGCCCCTTGATCGCGGCAAAGTACACGCCAAGATCGGTTTTGACGTCCAGAAACGCCGCATCCGCCGCCCCGCCTGACGCGGCTTTGGCACCGTTCAGCACCGCCAGAATGAAGATCGCGGGTGTGATTTCGGAGCCGGGGGTGTCCAGCTCGTCCACCCAATAGGTGCTCGACGGATCACGCCCCAGCACGTTATTGAACACCGCCGAGACAAAGGCCTGCGTGTCGGTCACATTGCCCGCGTCATCGAGAAAAGCGGCATAGGTTCTTTGGGTCTCGGGCTGGACGAAAAAGCTCTCCGCGATCTCGGGCAGGCTCATGCCCTCCTCCAGCCGCGTCGCCCAATAGAGCAACCCTTTGGACGCAGGCGCGCGGTCGAAATAGGCAATATAGAGCTCCGTGATCGACGCAAAGTCGGACTGGGACAGATAGGTGGCACCCGACCGGATGCCGATATCGAAGGATTCACCCTGAGACTGGAAATCCAGTTGTTCGATGCTGATCAATGTGTTGGTGCCGTCGCGGCCCGATACGCGATCTGTCAGCACAATGCCGTCCGTGGCCATGGTCAGCGTATATTGCGTGATATCCCCCGTCAGGGTGACGGTGTCGATTCCGGCCATGCCGTCGATCACCGTGTCGCCGCCCTGAACTCCGAAAGTGTCGTTGCCACGGGTTGCGGCATAGACGATCACCGGCTGATCTGCGGGGTCGTCCCGCCCGCTGTCGGGCGGCGGTGTTGTGTCATCTGTTGTGCCGCTCTGGGGGGCCGTGTCGGCCGCGCCATAAAACGCCTGTGCACCCGCGATATCGCCCGGTGTCAGCCCGTCCAGACCACTGATGTTGCTGGCATACATGATCGTGTCGGGGTCCTGCGTATGGCCCAGCCCGATGGCATGACCGATCTCGTGCAGTGCCACCTGATAAAGGCCCACTTCGTTCGAACCCACATCACGTTCTGTGGTCCAGTTCTCGGCGATGTCGAAACGGATTTCCGACTGCGTAAACGAAAACAGCGTCGCCGTGGTTTTGGACCCCAGCGTCGAGGCTTCGCCCACCACGCCAAAGGCACCGTCAATTGTATCCCATCCCAGCTGGATGTCGGTCTGGGATCCGGAAGACACCTCGACAAAATCGATGTCGGCCACGTCTTCCCACGCCTGAAAGGCGTCACGGATCACATCGCGATAGGCGCTTTCGGTGATGTATTGGGAAAACACAAAACCCGTACCCGGCGTTGAGGCAAAGGCCCAGGTCACGGTCCCGCCGGGCGTGCCATACTCCCCGGTTCCCCACTTCGCATTACTCAAATGATATTCGTTCGAGCAAAACTCACACATCCAGACCTCACACATTTACACACTCGTGCCGACCTTGGTGCCGCAACTATGCGCAAATTTTAGGGCAGGACTATGGTCAAACGGCCCAGATACATCTCTGGGCGGCCTATTGCCTGAACAGTCTGTTTCCCGGGCGGAAACAGGCCGTTCCCTGAAGCTCACATTGCGTAAACCGGCAGGACAGCATCCGCCTGACAGCAAGGCAAATCCGGCGCGCGCGGCAGCACAATGCGCAGGCCGCTGCAGGAACAGACCGTGATTTTTTGTTAATTTTTAGTGGTATGCGCGGTCTTTGTATCTTGATCGGCGCATAATAATCCGCTTTCCATTACATTGTACCACAGCGCTACGACGCCATTTGCCATCGGCTGAATACTGCTATATAGTGGTTCACTAGACACCCCTTGTCGGTCCGGCAGGCGGGTACTCCCTAAAGCTGCCAATTGAGGGTTAACCCATGCTTGCTGAAGTGCATAAGTCGACACCGGAAGAAGCCAAAGAGCAACGCGCCACTCTGGGCCTGTGGCTCAAGTCGCTTCGTGAAACCGAAGGTCTGTCCCAACGCGATCTCGCGGACCGTCTGTCTCTGGATTACTATACGTTCATCTCACAGCTGGAAAACGGCCGCGGTAAAATCCCCGCACACCGTTATGTGGAATGGGCCGGTGCTCTGGGCCAGGATCCCAAAAGCTTCGTGCGCGAACTTCTGCGCTATTACGAGCCACTGACTTACCAGATCCTGTTCGAAGACATGGCGGGCTAAAACTGGGCAGGGCAATATCTGCTCTGGATCGGCGACGCGATAAACGATATAGTTTAGCTTGACTTAGATTGATCGGGACGATCCTCCTATGGCGAAAATCCTTACCTTCCAGAGCAAGGGCGAAAGCTCTTTGGATCCGGATTTCCTGAACGATACCAATCAGACATTGTCGTTCAACACGCCGGTGGACGGACCTGTCAGCCTCGGGGATGTGTCACAGGCGATGATGCAGTCGCTGTTCCCCGATCCCAGAAAAGACTGGAGCAATCAGGAACTCGCCGATCTCTTCCGCGTACATTCGCTGCTCAGCAAGGCCAATGTGCAGGTAGAGACCGATCGCGGTGTCACCGACGAAGGCGATCCGTGGTTCGTGTTCTGCCATGCGACAGGCGAAGTCTTTATTCACATGTGCCGGATCGACGGCATGTATCTGCTTGATAGCCCCAATGTGACGCGCCCCCTGCAGGGTGCCGATTTCAATGCGCTGATCGCGGATTTCACCAACCAGACGCTGCCGGCCCTCGGGGCCGCCGACGAAGACACCGAACGGCGGGTCATCCGGCTTGAGCGCGGCGGCAAGATCAGCCTGCATCCTTCTGCCATGTTGGCCGCCCTGATCTGGACCCTGTTTCTGGCTTCCGAAGATCTGGTGCTGCTGGCCCCCGACGAAGACACCGCAGACGCCGATGGCAATACGCTTGCAGGTCTTGATGCGCTCTTCACCGTTGAAGGCGGTCAGGAAGCAGCAGAGCACGCGGATGTGTTTGTTCCCGCGCAGCAAGCGCTTGTCGATCTGCCCAAGGACACCGCCACCGAGGCCACACATGTCGCCCATGAAGCCCAGGGCCAGATGCGCGAAGCCGCCCATCAGCAGCAGGGCATCGGCGTACACCAGAACGCTTTCGCCACCGGTCTCAGCTCTATCGCCATCGCCATGGGCTTTATGTCCGAGGCCGCATTGCTGGGCGATCAGCGCAAGGTTTTCGAAGGTCTCAAAGAGCTTGGCTTTACCCAGTACGGTCAGGACACCGAGGTCGCCCAGACACTGGATATCGCCAATGGCGAGGAAAACAGCACCCTGCTGGCATCGCTCGCGGATTTCCTTGGCATCGAGCTGGCGCTTGGCGCAGAGCCGGATCAAGCCGTCGAAGCCACATCAGAGGTATCTCTGCTTCAGCAGGAACTTACCCATCTGACCGACAATGTGCAGACCACACATGCGGAGCTGCCGGTTGTCAAAACAACATCCGTTTCCGAAATTCACGACGGCAATGCCGACATCGACATGCCCGTCGAAGTGGCAGAGACCGCAACAGACCTGTCCGGCACCCCCACGCCGGTGCGCAACAGCGACACCCAGCAGACAGAGGCCAGTGCCGAGATCAAGGTGCTGAGCTTTGCCGAGGCGGTACAGCTTTGGCAGGAATCCCAGCTGGACGGGCTTCAGACCGGACAAACCACCGTGCAGGCCGGTTTTGATATTTTCGCGGCCGACCTCTATGCGATGTTTGAAACACCCGAAGACGTTGCGGTTGAACCGCTTTCTCTGGGCGGCAAATCCCACGCCTCCTTTGAAGAGCTGTCCCAGCGCCTGATCGATTTCTTTGAAACCAAAGGCAGCGAGATCGGCTTTATCCATCAGGGCAACGGCTTTGTCGCGATTGACCGCGAAGCGATCAAACTTGGCGGCGTTGACTATGTGGAATGGGAAACGAACGACGGCAAACGTATCGGCCTGATCGGCCTTGAAACGGATTTCCAGCAGTTTGACATGATCGCCTGAACCGGCCGGTTACCTCTCTCACACTTCCTGAACCACAAAAGCCGAGGACTGACGCCTCGGCTTTTTTAGTGGTGTCTGAACATGCTCGGGGCGGGCGCGTCCTGTGCGCCCTGCGAAAGCGCCTATTCCTCGATCATGCTTTTGCGAACAGCATCCATCAGCGGTGACGCGATGAAGTTGATCACCGTCCGCTCACCGGTGGTGATGACCACATCCGCAGGCATGCCCGCGGTCAGCCGGTCCTTGATCTCTTCGGGAATGTCGTCTTCCTCAACCGTTACGCGGGCCAGATAATAGGGGGCCTCATTCGCGTTGTCAGGCGTGATCACATCGCCCGAGACAGTCTCGACCGTGCCCAGCATGATCGGGATCAGCTTGGTCTTGAACGCGCTGAAACGCACCTCTGTCGACAGGCCGGCCGCCACGTTGTCCACGTCGATCGGGGACACGCGCGCGTTGATGATCAGCTCTTCGTCTTCGGGGACCAGTTCCATCAGGATGTCGCCGGGGCGAACAACCGATCCGACGGTATGCACCTTGAGGTTCTGGATCGTGCCGGAGCCGGGCGCGCGGATCTCGGTGCGGCGCAATACATCTGCGGCCACCTTGCGGCGCTCGCTCAGCTCGCTGATCTCGGCGCGGATCTGCTCCAGCTCGGTGCTGGCCCGCTCGCCGTATTCCTGTGTCAACTGCAACCGCTGCAACTCGGTCTCGCCGATGCTGGCGCGGGCTTGTGCAATGTCGGAAATCACCTGACCCAGATTGGCTTCGATCTCGATCAGCTCGTCTTCGCGCTGGGACAACTGGTTGCCCTGGATCAGGCCTTTCTGCTCCCCGTCGCGCATGCGCACAAGCATGGCCGTGTAATTGTCGATCCGGCGCTCGAACGCGGATTTCTGCAGCTCGAGCCCTTCGATCTGGACCTTGATCTGCTCGACCCGCGCAGAAAGGATATCTTCCTGACTTTTCAGGATCTGACGGCGGCCTTTGAACAGGTTCTTCTGGTCGGCAAGCACCGCGACAACGGCCTGCGAATTGCGCGACAATACGTCATGCGGAAAGGCAACCTCATCGGCAAGCGCACGTTCGGCCAGCAGACGTGCCTCAACCAGACGCGCCACGTCCAGACGGGTGGAGAAGACTTCAAGGTTGGACCGCGCTTCAATGCTGCTGAGCCGCAACAAGACGTCGCCCGCCTGTACAGTGTTGGCTTCCTGCACCAGGATTTCCTCAACGATGCCGCCTTCAAAGTGCTGCACAACGCGTCGGTTGCCCTCCAGCGAAATCGTGCCGGGCGCCACCACAGCACTGTCAAGCTTGGCCACGGCCGCCCAGCTGCCGAAGACACCAAAGGTGATGAAAATGAGGATATACCCCATCAGCGCGACGGGTTTCGGACTTGGTTTATTCGCCATCAGATAAGCTCCTTAGAGCGGTATGAGAACGGCCTGAACGCTCAGGCGCGCGGTTTGTCAGACATATTCACAACAGCCGGAGAGGATGGCGGTGCCACCGCAGTCTGCTGTTTTTCCTGCGCGGCTTTGGCCTGCTTCTGGGCCTCTGCCTGCTGGGCAAAAAGTTCACGGGTGGGGCCGAATTTTTCAACAGAGCCGCCCACCAGCATCAGGGTCTTGTCCGTCAGTGCCAGCAGGTTGGCCTTGTGGGTCACAATCACCACTGTTTTGCCGCGCTTCTTCATCTCCTGGATACAGGCCGCGAGGGCCTGCTCGCCATGCGCATCAAGGTTCGAATTCGGCTCGTCCAGCACAACAAGGTTGGGATCGCGGAACACCGCACGTGCCAGACCTACGCGCTGGCGCTGGCCACCCGACAGGGATTGCCCGCCATCGCCCACATCAGTGTCGTAACCTTCGCCAAGCGTCTGGATCATCTCGTGTGCGCCTGACAGCTGTGCCGCCGCAACAACCTCGATGTCCTGCGCGTCTTCGACAAAACGGCTGATGTTTTCAGTGACCGACCCGCGGAACAGTTTGACGTCCTGCGGCATGTACCCCATATCGCGGCCCAGCTGCTCTGCATCCCAGTGATGCAGCTCGGTGCCGTCCAGACGGACGGAGCCGCCCGCAGGCTGGCTGGCGCCGACCAGATGGCGCACCAGTGTGGATTTACCCGAACCGCTTGGCCCGATCACCGCCATCACTTCACCCTGCTTGAG